>JAPOLP010000586.1 GCA_029977045.1 Planctomycetota bacterium | reverse complement strand
AGACGTTGCAGCTCAATTTCCAGGCATTGCAGAACTCGGAGTAAAACGCTGCCGGGACTGCACTCGATTTCTTCGTCAGTTTCGTCGACCAATGACGTCGCGATCGATCGCAGCTCTTCGGGGGCATCGGCCAGGCTGTTGAGCACGTTGATGCCGACACCGATGATCAACTCGGTCGTGTTGCCCGGTGGCGGTTCGACCAGGATGCCGCAGATCTTGCGACCGTCGAGCTGCACATCGTTCGGCCATTTCAGGCCAACGGAACTGTTCGTCGCTAACTCGTTGAGCATGTCGCCGACTGCCAGAGCCGTCGCCAGCGACACCAGAGGCCACTGTTCGCGACTGATGCTGAAATCAGCCGGCGAGACTCGCAGTGAAAACGCGAGTGAACCGTCGCCGGCCCACCACTGATTTGAGCCTCGGCCTCGACCGGCGGTTTGAGCGTCCGTCGTCAGCAGACGAGGCAGCGGCCACTCCTGGCCGTGCTGTTCGTTAAGTGCGAGGTCGTTCGTTGATATGCACTCGCGCTGAAACCGGATGCTGCGACAGAATGTCGACGCGAGTAGCTCTTCCAGATCGAACCATCGCGACGGAAAGTCGGCCTGAATGCTCATCGGCGTTCGAGCGTCCTTCACGCTTCAGCTCGACCGGAACCGGTCAGTCGATCAGCTTGGTGATCTGGTACTCGACAATGCCTCGTGCTCCAGCCTGCTTGAGAGCCGGCACGATCGACCGCACAACTTTCTCGTCGATGATCGTGTTGACGTCGATCCACTCGGGATCGGACAGCGACGAGATTGTCGGCGTCTGCAGAGCCGGCAGCACTCCGAGTACGGATTCAAGGTCGGCGCGGCGGACGTTCATCATCAGGCCGACCTTGCCCTCGGCGTGCAGGCACGACTGCAGCATCAGGGCGATGTTTTCCAACTTGGCCCGCTTCCAGTCGTCTTTCCACGCGGACTGATTCGAGATCAGCCGGGTCGTGCTCTGCAGAATGTCTTCGACGATCCGCAGGTTGTTGGCTCGCAGCGAGCTACCGGTTTCGGTGACTTCGACGATCGCATCGGCCAGTCGCGGCGGCTTGACCTCG
This sequence comes from Planctomycetota bacterium, assembly GCA_029977045.1. GTDB lineage: Bacteria > Planctomycetota > Planctomycetia > Planctomycetales > Planctomycetaceae > JAPOLP01. Next base: position 3,453 of record JAPOLP010000586.1, on the reverse strand, counting down.
GTTGCTCCCCAGGAGAACTCGACCGTCGCGTTGACGCCGTGTTTTGCCAGGTGAGCCTTCGTCAGACCAACGGCTTCCGTCGCGATCCGCTTGCCTTCGAGGTCCTTGACCGACTTAATCGGTGAGTCTTCCGGAACGGCGAGCACCCAGCGGACCGGGCGGCGGCTGACCTTTGAGAAGACCAGTTCGCAGACTTCGTGCACGTCGGCCTGAGTTTCCTGGATCCAGTCGTAGCCGGTGATGCCGGCGTCCAGAATGCCTTGCTCGACGTAACGGGCCATCTCCTGAGCACGGATCAGCAGGCATTCGATTTCGTCGTCGTCGATCTCCGGGTAGTAGGACCGCGACGAGAACTTGATGGTGTAACCCGCACGCTCAAAAAGCTTTGCGGTCGCTTCCTGCAGGCTGCCGGCGGGGATGCCGAGTTTCAGTACGTTGGACATGACGGGTTCTGATTCGCGTTTCGAGTTGCCGGAAGAAGGCAGAATCACCGCAGAAAGTAGCGGCGGGGCGACATCTTACGACGCGGTTTCGCGAGGGACAACCAGCTGGAACTGCCATCAGGATCGGCTGTTGCGTCACGGCGACTCTGGAAAGACGGGCGTCGGGAGTGTCTGATACCCAGGTGCTGAAGATGGCGGCACGGCGCGAGCCGTCCGGTGTCATCCGTTCCAGCACGACAGGCCGGGCGGCTCGCGTCGCTCCGCTATTTCGCAGGAGATCGTTCGTGAAAATCGCTCTGGCTCAGCTGAATCCGACTGTCGGCGACCTGGCCGGGAATGCCGAGCTTGTTCGCGCGGCGGCTGTCGAGGCGGCTGGTCAGCAGGCCGAACTGCTCGTCGCGTCGGAACTGGTGCTGAGCGGTTACCCACCTCGCGATCTGCTGCTGCGGCAGGGGTTCGTCGAGGCCTGCGACCGGATGCTCGAAACACTCGCGAGCCAGTTGCCACCTGGGATCGGCGTTCTCGTTGGACACCCGACAGGACGAGGCGTTCCGCAGGGACGAGTGGCCAACGCCGCCAGCCTGCTGCTCGACGGCAAGGTTGTCGCGACGATCCACAAGGCTCTGCTGCCGAACTATGACGTCTTTGACGAGCGGCGCTATTTCTATCCGGCAGCCGACGTCGCAGCGGTGGAGTTCCGCGGCATCCGACTCGGCATTCACATCTGCGAAGACGCCTGGTGGGGACAGCCTGGCACTCCCTATCACGACGAGCCGTACCGCCACTTCGACCCCGTCGCCGCGCTTGCTCAGGACCGAGCTGGCCTTTTCATCAACCTGTCGGCCAGTCCGTTTGAGATCCGCAAACGCAACCGCCGCCAGCAACTCGTCGCCCAGCACGCGAAAACACACGGTCGGCCATTCGTCTTCGTGAACCAGGTCGGCGGCAACGACGACCTCGTCTTCGACGGCGCGAGCTTCGCAGTCTCCGCTGACGGCCAAGTCGCCGCTCAGCTTCCTGGGTTCGAGTCGACACTCCAGATCGTTGAAGTCGAGATCCCGGCGTCAGACCTGCCGGATGCCATGAACGTCGCTGAAGAGACTTCAATTGAACTACCGGCGGCAGTTGCCAGGCGTATGGGAATCGATGCAAAGGATGCTGCGGTAAAGCTCGGCTACGTAGAAGAGTCAGACATCCAGAGTATGTCAGCAGTCGAGTTTGGCTACGACCTCATTGATCTCGACAGTCTGGAAGTTCCGGACGTCATCGTTCGGCTCATCCCCGAAAGCGTAGCTCGCGAAAACAATGTTATTCCTCTCCGCCTTGACGGGACTTCGCTCGTCATCGCGATCAGTGATCCCATGCAGTTTGACCTGATCGACAAGCTTCGGTTCATTCTGAACCGCGAAGTCAAGTGCCATGTCGCGACTGACGAAGCGATTGAACGAGCAATTGCCCGGCACTATGGAGAACAATTCTGCGATTCGGTCGGCACGGGAGGCATGGAAGCAATCGGTGAGACTAAGTTGCCCGACGCCCCGAACCTTGGAGACATGCTCGACGCGTTGATTCTCGGGCTGCGGGACTATCTGAGGAAGTGTGGCTTCTCGGACTGCGTTCTGGGACTGAGCGGTGGGATCGATAGTACTCTGGCGGCGTACATCGCGGCGAAGGCGGTCGGGCCGGAGCATGTTCACGGGATTGCGATGCCGAGCCGACACTCAAGCCAGCACAGTATCGACGACGCGAAGGCGCTCGCGGTGAATCTGGGGATCGACTACGAGGAGATTCCGATCGACGCGATGCACCGGGCTTACGAGCAGACATCCGTCGTCGGCGACGACCTGACGAGTCAGCCGGGCGGGCTGGCGGATCAAAATCTGCAGGCGCGGATTCGCGGCGGGATCGTCATGACGCGGAGCAATCGCCACAACTGGCTGGCTCTGGCAACCGGCAACAAGAGCGAGCTGTCGGTCGGTTACTGCACACTGTACGGTGACATGTGCGGCGGCTTCGCGGTGCTCAGCGACGTCTTCAAACGCGATGTTTACGGCCTCTCGCGATACATCAACGATGTGCGTGAAGGTCGCGAAGTTTTGCCGGAAAACTCGATCACCAAACCGCCAAGTGCGGAACTCGCTCCCGACCAGTTCGACCAGGACACGCTTCCGGATTACCCGACGCTCGACGGGATTCTGATTGGGCTGATCGAACGTGAGGAGTCGATCACCACACTGAGCAAGACCTTTGATCCGGAAATCGTCCAGTGGGTCGCGACGCGGCTCGACCGCAACGAATTCAAGCGTCGACAGATGCCACCTGGAATCAAGCTGTCCGCCCGAGCTTTCGGAACCGGTCGGCGGATGCCCATGGCTGCGAGATACCGGGAAGGCTGACGGTTCTGCCGCCGCTCGAAGGTCGCGGGCTGAGGGATGTTCCGCAGTGACGAGTGCTGACAGATCAGGCAGTCAGAGAACGCTCGCAGTCGCAGTCTCGCCATAAATGCCATCAGCTCTGACTGATCACGTTTGAGCGGACCGCGCCGTTCGTTGACGTTCCTCTGGCGGCGTCTTAGTGTCCGTCTCTTAGTGCCCTGTCTGCACCGTCTGTGCTGTCGGCAGTTCCGGCGCAGAACGTTGTTCGCCTTACAAAGGGAAATCCGATGAAGCTGACTGAGTTCGTCGTTAACGAGGCCATCATTGCGGACCTGCAGGCCGATTCCAAAGAGGCCGCAATCCGCGCCATGGTTGGCAGCCTGAAAGATGCTGGAGCGATTCCGGCTGACGACGAAGAGAGCATCGTTGCTGCGATTCTGAAGCGTGAAGAGCTGGGCTCGACGGGCATTGGCAACGGAGTTGCCGTTCCGCATACCAAACATCCGTCCGTCGACAAGCTCGTCGCGACAGTGGCGATTGCCGGCGGCGGTGTCTATTTCGCCAGCCTTGACGGCGAAGACGTGTTCATCCTGTTCCTGCTCGTGTCGCCTCCGGATCGTCCAGGCGATCACCTT
>JAPOLP010000019.1 GCA_029977045.1 Planctomycetota bacterium | reverse complement strand
GTCATGCGGAGACCGGCGAGCTGGCGATCAACTGGCATGCTCGGCGAGCGGTTGACCGAACGAGCCTGCTGACGCACTTCTCGCACGGCCCGCACATGCAGTTGCCGATCGAGACCGGGTGTATCTCCTGCCATCAGGTCGCTCCGGAAGCGGCGACTCGCGAGACGTACCATCCCGCCTTCTTTGAACGCACTGATGACGGTCAGCAGTGGCATCCCGTGACCGACTGGAGAAGCCCGCACGTCAGCGGCTTTGAGCCGATCTCCAAACAACGCTGCGCCGTCTGCCACGTCGCTGAGTCCGCCGGAGATTCGTGCCTGAAGTGTCACGCCTACCATGCCGTGCCCGTCGGCGGGCACATCTCCGACTTCTGGAAGCAGGCTTCCCGCCTGCCACAGCCTGCCAGGCAGCCTGATTCGTCCGGCGAACAGACCCTTCTTCCGGAATAGTCAGTTGGCTCGTGGCGGCTTCTGAGCTGCGAGCCTCGGCCTGTTGATGATTTCGCGTGGCTGTCGTTTTCTCACAGGTAGGCCGGCTCTGCGTTGTAGAGCAAAGCGGGCCTCTGTCGTGTCTCTCTGCTGGCGTGTATGGTCATGTCGGTTGTCGCGCTGAGCAGTCCGCGTTCTCGCTCATTAAGGTACGTTCCCGGTCAAAACTCTCTGCAGAAAATCTGCCCGCTGATTCTGAACCGTAAGCAAATCACTCCGTACTCCCGCCCCCGAGGTGCCGCATGGCTCAGGCAATTGTTGATCCGATCCAGCTTCGCCAGTTCGCTCAGACCCTGAAAAAGTTCAACGAGAACCTCATCGAACAGTCGACCGCCCTGGCGGCTCAGCTCGGCACGCTGAGCAACACCTGGCGGGACCAGGAAAACAAGAAGTTCTGCGAGCAGTTTGAGGGCCACATGCGACTGCTCGCCCGGTTCATCGAATCCAACAATGAGCACATTCCCTACCTGCTGCGCAAGGCCGAGCACATCGAGGAATACCTGCAGCAGCGCTGACCGACTGCGAGGTGTTCTGTGTGTCGCCGTCCCGTTTCCATCTGGATCCACGAACGCCTCGAACGAGCCCGCCTGCTGACACTGGGAGGAGCGATCGGGCTGATCCCGCTGTCGATGTTCGCTGCGAGTGTTGCCTGGTGGGCGGTTTACTACACGCTGGTTCGTCTCTTGAGGTACCCGCTCGGTCTTTCCAATGAACAACTCTCGACCTTCAGCTGGTCTATTGTGGCCATCGCGTTTGTCTGGCAACTAGCTGCGACGTGGCACCGATCAGGACATGCTCACCTCGGAAACTACCAGGAATCCTTCGCAGATCATTTGATGATGGAGGCGGCACAGTCGAGTTCATCGTTTGGCGAATACCTGCTGCGGCGCGAAACAGCAGTTCTGGCGTGGTTTCTATTCATCTTCTCGATCGGACCACAGCTTCTTTGTCTGTCCGTCGCGCTCTTTCGACGAGTTCAGGCACTCAAACGGCTCGACGATGAAACAGCCGAGCGGGTGCTGGCAGCGATGATGAAAGGGCAGTCGCGTTTGCCGCTTGAAGAGATTCGGGAGCGATTCAAACCGAAGTCGCAAACAGAGTTGATCGGCGGACTGACAGCGCTCGACGGCGTCGTCCTGATCGGAGCGGAAACGGATTCGCCTGCGTTAACGGTCGCTCCAAGGCTCAACGAGGATTACAAAGACTGGCTGGCTGCTCGGCGTGAGCGGCAGGCTGCACTCTGACTTCGGACGCTTTTCATGTCCCGTGCCAATGTCAAATCGATCGAGGCGATTCGCAACTTCCGCGTTACGTTGATCAAGTTCGCCGAGAAGGTCACGGACGCCGTCGAGTCGATGAAGGACCAGGTCTTCCACGCCGTGTCCTGGGTCGAACTCGACCAGCCGAGGCACTGGCACCAGCAGGAGCTGACCGCTTACGACCGGGTTTCGGAGGCGAGGATTCAGCTCGAAGTCTCGAAGATGCGAAAGGAAACCGCCGACTTCCGCCCGTCGCTGATCGAGGAAAAGCAGGCTCTGCAGGCGGCGAAACGGCGGCTGGAGTACTGCCGCCAGAAAGTGCAGCTCGTCAAGGCGGCGGCGTTCAAGGTGCGGCACGAAGCTGACGAGTTTCAGGGACGGCTCAGCCAGGTCGACCGACTGCTGGAAACCGATCTCCCGAACATGATTGCCATGCTTGAGAGAATGGTCAGCTCGTTGGAAGCTTACGCGGAAGTGTCTACAAAGGACGCTGACGAGTAATCCTTCCCCGCGTCCCCACCCCGCCTGAACCGAGCCTCCCATGTCCGCCTCCGACCCGCTGTACCTCGAAGCCCTGAACACCTTCCGAGAAAAGTTTGCCCGTACGAGCGAACTCGGCTTTCGTGAGCCATCAACGATGAGCCTCGCGACGGTCGGCGCTGATGGCCAGCCGTCGGTCCGCACGGTACTGCTGCGGGTCGTCGACGAACGCGGCTTCGTCTTCTTTACGAACTCGCAAAGCCGCAAGGGCCGGCAGCTCGCCGAAAATCCGCGAGCGGCCCTGACCTTTTACTGGGACGCCTGGGCCGAGCAGGTTCATGTCGAGGGGCGCGTCGAGATCATTCCCGATGCCGAATCCGACGAGTACTGGAAGACGCGCCGCCGCCTGAGCCAGATCGGCGCCTGGGCCTCGGACCAGTCCCGCCCGCTGGACGCCCGAGAAACACTGATGAGCCGCGTCGAGCAGTACGAACAGCAATTCGACGGCCAGGACGTCCCGCGTCCCCCACACTGGTTCGGCTACCGCGTCGTCCCGCACCGCATCGAACTCTGGATCGGCGAAGAAGGCCGCCTTCATCAGCGCCACGTCTACACTGCATGCGAAAACGGCTGGTCCAAGCAAATGCTGTTTCCGTGATTGGGCTGAAATACCGGTATTTTTCACCCCCGGAAGTGAAGTATCAGCAGATCCAAATCCGAGCACACTATCGACCGACCGGTCGCTGATCAGTACGATCTCGCGAATTCTGCACGGCTGAACCCACCTGACTGCTCGGGGCAGCCCGCCGATTTGTGAGCCTGCTGACCGCCATTGCTGCTTTTGCCGGTCAATCACTGCCACGTCGGCGATCCACTGCGTGACGTTGAGACTCGGATTGCGTTCCAAACATGGACACACAGCTCATTCGCAATTTTTCGATCATTGCGCACATCGACCACGGCAAGAGCACGCTGGCCGACCAGTTTCTGCTGCAGACCGGGGCGATCACGCAGCGGGAATTCAAGGAGCAGATTCTCGACGACCTCGACGTGGAGCGGGAACGCGGCATCACGGTCAAGGCTCGCACCGTCGCGATCTACTTCAAGCACGAAGGCAAGACGTACGAGCTGAACCTGATCGACACGCCGGGACACGTCGACTTTCACTACGAGGTTTCGCGCAGCCTCGCCGCGTGTGAAGGGGCGCTGCTGCTCGTCGACGCGTTTCAGGGCGTGCAGGCTCAGACCGTCGCGAATACGTATGCCGCCATCGAAGCCGACCTCGAAATCATCCCAGTCATCAACAAGATCGACCTGCCCGTCACGCGCATCGAAGAGGTGATGGAAGAAATCGAAACGGTACTGGGGCTCGACGGCCTGAACGCCATCCCGGTCAGCGCGAAGACCGGCCTGCACGTCGAGAACGTGCTGAAGGCCATCGTCGAACAGGTTCCGGCACCGACGGGGCGTCCGGAGAACCCGCTGCAGGCACTGGTGTTCGACTCGAAGTACGACGACTACCGCGGCGTCATCACGTACATGCGCATCGAAGAGGGCACGATCCGCAAAGGCCAGCAGATTCGGTACATGAAGGGCGGCACCGTTCACGAGGTCCTGGAACTCGGCCAGTTCCGTCCCGGCATGAAACCCTGCAACGAACTCGGTCCCGGCCAGGTCGGTTACATGCTCTGCGGAATCAAAGAGCTGAGCATGGTTCACGTCGGCGATACCGTGACCGATCGGACCAATCCGGCTGCAAAGTCGTTGCCAGGTTACGAAAAGCCGCATCAGATGGTCTTCTGCGGGATGTACCCGATCGACGCGACCGACTTTGAACGGCTGCGCGAAGAACTGCAGAAGATGGCACTCAACGATGCCAGCTTCTCGTTCGCGCCGGAAACCAGCGACGCACTTGGCTTCGGATTCCGCTGCGGCTTCCTCGGAATGCTGCACATGGAAATCATCCAGCAGCGTCTGGAGCGCGAAGCCGACGTCGATCTGATCCAGACCGCACCGAACGTCACGTACGAGATTCTCTACAAGACCGGCGAGGTCAAACTCATCGACAACCCGCAGGATGTCCCCGACTCCGGTCAGATAGAAGAGTTCCGCGAGCCGATCGCCCGAGTCACGTTCATCGTTCCGTCGGAAAGTATCGGTGCGATTCTAAAGCTCAGCGAAGACCGCCGCGGCGAGTACAAGGGCACCGAATATCTCGGCCCGAACCGGGCGCAGCTCACCTACGAACTGCCGCTGGCCGAAGTCATTTACGATATGCACGACCGCGTCAAAAGTGCGACGCGCGGCTACGGCACAATGGATTACGAAGTCATCGGCTTCCGCGACGCGGACCTCGTCAAGATGGACATCCTCGTCAAAGGCGTCCGCGTCGACGCACTGTCAACGATCGTGCATCGCTCGATGTCCGAACGCCGGGGCCGAGCACTCGTCAAGAAGCTGAAGACCGAAATCAGCAAGCACCAGTTCGAAATCGCTCTGCAGGCCGCCATCGGCACGCGGGTTATCGCCCGCGAAACCATCTCCGCCCTCCGCAAGAACGTCACCGCCAAGTGCTACGGCGGCGACATCACGCGAAAACGCAAACTGCTCGAAAAGCAGAAAGAGGGCAAGAAGCGGATGAAGCAGTTCGGCCAGGTCGAAATCCCGCAGAAGGCCTTCCTCTCCGTGCTGGAGGCTGGCAAGGACGAGTAACTCAGCAAGGTGCCAGCCTGTCCCGCCGCAGAAACTGAGTCGTCATTTCTCTAATCATCCTCGTCGGTCTCAATGAGTCGCAGGATGTGCCTGGTAGATTCTCAATCAGGCGTATTAGTTGACGAACGGTGTCGCAAAACGAATACTCGGACTCATTATTAGCCTTGCTAACGAGTTTCGCCCGTTGGCGTGTTTGGGCTGCTTTGCGATCGGAGAGGCATGACCCAATACGACTTTAAAGCCAGCATTGGATACTGGATCACGGTGACATCGTTCGGCTACCAGCGCGTACTGGAAGCCGAGCTGGCAGAGTTCGGGATCACGTTCCGGCAGTTTCAGGTACTGGGCTGGCTCAAGTTTGACGGCGAACTGTCTCAGGTTGAACTCGCCGAGCGAATGACGATCGAACCGCCGACGCTGGTGCGGATTCTCGATCGAATGGAAACGGCCGGCTGGATCTGTCGCAGCAATGATCCGCTGGACCGACGTCGCAAGCTGATCAGTGTGCAGCCGGAGGCCGAACCCGCCTGGTCACAGGTCGTTCGGGTCCTCAAGCGTGTCCGCAAACGGGCGACGCGGGACATGGACGACGTGGAAGTCGAACAATTGCAGAACCTGCTGCAACGAGTACAGGCGAACCTCGGAATCGATCTGACGGTTCCGGCACATACGGCTGGTTCCTGACTCCCACTGGCCAACGGGCTCGATTCTGCTGATCGAAAACTGACCTCGGAAGATGACTCGAAATGACGACGATGCTCCACCGAATTCGATGCCCACTCGCGGGTGTACTGATAACGTCAGCCATTCTCTTCAGTGTGCAGTCCCTGGCACTCGCTCAACGCGGTGGACCGGCGGCGGTGACGGTTTCGACGGTTGTTGAGCGGCAGGTGCGGGAAGGACAGACGTTTGTCGGGACGGTCACTCCTGTAAGACGATCGAGCGTCGGCAGTGCGGTGGATGGTCGTGTCGCGGAGTTTCCGATCAACAACGGTGACTTCGTCCGCAAGGGACAGCCGCTCGCTCAGCTGCTGACGGAAACGATCGGGCATGAAGTTGCCGCCGCCCAAAGTGAGCTGAAGCTGCGACAGATCGAACTGCTGGAACTCGAAAACGGTACGCGGCCCGAGGAACTACGACGGGCGAAAGCCGTCATGCTCGCCGACCAGGCGCTCGTTGACTATCAGCGCAAGCGGCTGAAGCGGGCTCAGGACCTGTTCGAACGCACGGCGATCAACGACGACGAACTGCAACTGATCGTCTCCGAAGCAGCTCGCGCCGAGCAGCAGTACCAGCAGTCAGTCGAGGATCATGCGATCGCCGTTGCCGGGCCGCGAACCGAGCAGATCGAACAGGCGCGGGCTCGCGTCGCGATGCAGCAGTCGATCACCCAGAAGCTGACCGATCAGCTCGGCAAGCACACAATCAAGGCTCCCTTCGACGGTTACATCGTCGCCGAGCACTCGGAAGTCGGGCAGTGGGTTCAGCGCGGGCAACTCGTCGCAGAGGTTGTCGCGCTCGATGAAGTCGACGTTGTTGCCCAGGTGCTCGAAAACCACGCGGCGCACGTCGAACTCGGACAGGTCGTGCGAGTCGAAGTTCCGGCGCTGCCCGGACATGTTTTCACGGGCCACGTAGTCGCCATTGTGCCTCAGGCCGATCTCCGATCGCGAACGTTTCCCGTTGGTGTCCGAGTGAAGAACGAGCTGGCCGGATCCGGGCCGCTGTTGAAGTCCGGAATGCTGGCCAAGGCGACTCTGCCGACGGGACCACAAACAAAAGCGATGCTCGCGCCGAAAGATGCTCTTGTCCTGGGCGGTCCACAGCCGGCTGTTTATGTCGTGGCCGCTGCTGCGGCAGCCGAAGGGAAGGCCGAACAGGCAGGCCAGACTGTCCGGCCGGTTCCGGTGGTTCTCGGCATTGCCAGCGGGCCACTGATTCAGATCGCCGGCGACGTCAAAACCGGAGATCAGGTCGTCGTGCGAGGGAACGAACGTCTGCGACCGGGTCAGCCGATCAAAGTCACGGGAACGATCGACGTCACGGAAGAAAGCAGCAAAGGCGCAGAGCCCTCGCAGCCTGACGCGGCGGCAGCTCCGCTGCTTCCGGGGACCGCTTCCGAGACGGGAAAGTAAGACGCCATGCAGCTCATTGGTTCGTTTGTTCGCAATCCCGTCAAAGTTTCGGTCGGCGTTCTGCTGACGGCGCTGTTTGGCCTCGTCGCGCTGGACCGGATGCCGATGCAGCTGACGCCGGAGGTCCAGCGTCCGACGATCACCGTCGAAACACGCTGGCCCGGTTCCAGTCCGCAGGAAGTCGAACGCGAGATCATTCTGGAGCAGGAAGAACAGCTCAAAACGGTTGAGGGCGTCGTGCGGTTGCTCTCAGAGAGTGCTGACTCCCGAGGCACGATCACGCTCGAATTCCAGGTCGGCACGAACATGGACGAGGCGCTGCTGAAGGTCAATTCGCGCCTGCAGCAGGTGCCCGAGTATCCCGAAGACGCCGACCAGCCGATCATCAGCACATCGAACTCATCCGACCGCCCGATCGCCTGGTTCATCTTCAGTGCCCGACAGCCGAACGACGAGGAACTGGTCGCGTTTCAGCAGAAGTATCCGCAACTGGCAGACAAGATTGAGCCGGTGCGGAACGCTCACAACATCGGGCTGGCGATTCTCCGGCTGCGGACGCTGGCGAGCGAACATCCCGAGATCAAAGCCGAACTGCTGCCGCCCGAGGGTCTCGAAGTGACCAGGCTTCGGCGGTTTGCCGAGGACGAAATCGAAGCCCGCTTTGAACGCGTGCCCGGAGTTTCCCAGGCGAACGTGATCGGCGGCCTCGAAGACGAACTGCAGGTTGTCATCGATCCGGACCGGCTCGCCGTGCGACAGCTTACGATTCTCGACGTGCGCCGGGTTCTGCGCGGCCAGAACGCGGACACATCGGCAGGCGACTTCTGGGAAGGCAAGCGACGCTGGGTTGTTCGGACGCTCGGCCAGTTCCGCAATATCGAAGAGGTCGAGAATCAGGTTCTGGCGACCCGCGACGGAGCCCCGGTTTACGTTCGCGATGTCGCCGACGTTCGGCTCGGTTTCAAAAAGCCCGACGGCCTGGTGCGCCGCTTCGGCGAATCGAGCATCGCGGTTAACTGCATCCGCGAAACTGGAGCGAACGTGCTCGACGTCATGGACGGCCTGAAGGAAGCGCGAGCCGACATCGACGAGCACATTCTCAAACCGCGCGGCCTGCAGCTCACTCAGGTTTACGACGAGACCGAGTACATCTACTCGGCCGTCGACCTCGTCCAGCAGAACATCTTCATCGGCGGCGCTCTGACGATGATCGTACTGATGCTGTTTCTGCATCTGGGGATGCGGACGCTGATTCTCGCACCGGGAATCGTCATCGCCGCGATCGCCGCTGCGACTTTGTCGCCGTGGTACTTCGCCGTCAGCCTCGCCCTGATCATTGGAGCCGGCTTCTGGTTCGCCCGCGGAGCCCTCGTCGTCGGCCTCGCGATTCCGATCAGTATCGTCGGGACGTTTCTGATTCTTGGACTGCTGGGCCGATCGCTGAACGTGATCAGTCTCGCAGGTCTGGCCTTTGCCGTCGGGATGCTCGTCGACAACGCCGTCGTCGTGCTTGAGAACATCTTCCGCCGGGCGTCGCTGGGCGAGCCACCATTTCAGGCCGCGATTAAGGGTACCGAGGAAGTCTGGGGAGCCGTCGTTGCTTCAACGCTGACGACCGTCGCCGTGTTCCTGCCGATCGTCTTTGTGCAGGAAGAGGCCGGGCAGCTGTTTCGCGATATCGCCCTGGCGATCAGCGCGGCAGTCTCGCTGTCGCTGCTGGTGTCGCTGACGGTGATCTCGACCGCATCCGCTCGGTTGATCGGTGGCGCGGGTAAGCCGGGAGTCCTCACTGCAGGGTCAGCGTCGCGGTCGTTTCTGGTGACTCTGATCGGCGGACTGGGTTCAAAGGGAACCGACTTTGTCGTTTCGACAAACGACTGGATTCAGCGTGGTACGCTGCGGCGGCTGTTTGTTGTCGTCGCTCTCGTCGGAGTCTCACTCGGAGGAAGCTGGCTGCTGTGGCCGAAAGTGGAATACCTGCCGACCGGTAACCGGAATCTCGTCTTCGGCATTCTGCTGCCGCCTCCGGGGTACAACCTCGACGAGCTGATGGACCTGGGAGAAGCCGTTGAGACCAAGTTGAAGCCGTACTGGGACGTTGACCCCGGATCGGCGGAAGCAGCAAAGCTCGATTACCCGATGATCGGCGACTTCTTCTTCGTGGCTCGTGGCCGGTCGGTCTTCATGGGAATTCGTGCTCACGAAGGCCCGCGCTGTGCCGAACTGATCCCGCTGATCCAGCAATCGATGTCGAGCATCCCTGGCACGTTCGGCATCGCCAAGCAGTCCAGCCTGTTCGAGCAGGGGCTGACGTCCGGTCGAACGATCGACGTCGAGATCATCGGGCCCGATCTGACAAAGCTGGTTGGCATGGGCGGCCAGGTGCTCGGCCAGACGATGCAGCTCATTCCTGACGTCCAGGCACGCCCGGTCCCGAGTCTCGATCTGTCCAGCCCGGAAATGCACCTGACACCGAAGCTGCTGCAGGCCTCGGAAATGGGCATGACCAGCGAGGACATCGGTTATGTGACGAACGCCCTGATCGACGGTGCGTACTCCGGCGACTATTACCTCGGCGGCGACAAGATCGACCTGACGTTGATCGGGCACGAGCGGCGCATCCAGACAACGCAGGACGTCAAAAGCCTGCCCGTATCAACGCCCGCCGGCATGGCGGTGCCGCTTGAAGCGCTGGCCGATGTGAAGATCAGCAGCGGACCCGAGCAGATCAACCACCGCGAACGGCAGCGGGCGATCACGATCGAAGTCTCACCGCCGGAAAGCATGGCGCTCGAAGACGCGATGGAGCGGATTCAGACCGAGATCGTTCAGCCGCTGCGCGAAAGCGGGCGTCTCGACGGCGGCTACAGGATCAATCTGTCAGGAACGGCCGACCGCCTGAACCAGACTTGGGACGCGATCAGCTTCAACATCGGCCTGGCGCTGCTGATCACTTACCTGCTGATGGCCGCACTGTTTGAATCGTGGCTCTACCCGTTCGTGATCATCCTGAGCGTGCCGCTGGGCGCCGTCGGCGGAATCCTCGGCCTGACGCTGCTGAACTTCTTCGTGCTGCAGTCACTGGACGTGCTCACGATGCTGGGCTTCATCATTCTGATCGGAACCGTCGTCAATAACCCGATCCTGATCGTCCACCAGTCGCTGAACCACATGCGTGAAGACGGCATGACACCGCGCGACGCAATCCTCGAAAGCGTCCGCACCCGCATCCGCCCGATTTTCATGACGACAACAACAACGGTCCTCGGCCTGTTGCCCCTGGTGCTGTTCCCCGGAGCCGGCAGCGAACTCTATCGAGGCCTCGGCAGTGTCGTCCTCGGCGGCCTGCTGGTCTCAACTGCCTTCACCCTGTTCCTCGTCCCGACACTCTTCAGCCTGACCATGGACGCCAAACAGAATCTGCTAAACCTGTGTCCTACTCACTCAACAGCAGCGACCGATTCCAGCAGCCAGAGCAAACTCCGAGACGTTACGGCTCCACTGGTCTAAACCTCAAAACAGACATCCTGTCGCGGGCGATTCAGCCTCGTTTGCCTGCCCATGCGGAGTCACCGCTTCTCCTGATGCAACCTAGCATGTTCTAACGTTTTGCCACCTTGATTAACGGGCGATCGCTTACACTCGGCTCGGTGACAAGACACTCTCGTCTTCTCAACGGTTGATCTTCCTCATAAACAGCCAACACGCTTAGTTGAACGTCCACGATTTGTGGGAATGCCCATCGATTCCTTCCTGCGAAATCGTGGACAGTGGCCTGAGCGAGCATCTCGCGCTCAAGCAGTCCTCGACCTGCTGGGTGAGGAAACCAGAGATCACTGGAATCAGACGGTTTCTCAGAATGCAGCCTTCCCAACAATGCTGAGGAAGACCGGCTCCGAAGCGGCAGACCGATTGATGCGGCACGGTTATGCAGTCGCGATGTGCAACCTGCATGTCATCCTGGACTACCCGCTTCAGGCGGTCCCGTCTGTCGGCAGCCTTACCAGTGCCGACAACGCCTCATAACCACCGTGTTCCGTCGGCACTGAAGACCAGAGAATGCGGACCCGGATATCATTCAGGTTCGGTCTTCTTCCCCACCTGCAAACCACCCCGGTACCGCTGAGTTCTGGAAGCTGCCGTCTCCATAACTCGAGCGGACTCCGCTGCTGCCGGGCTCCAACAGTCCTGTTTCCGCAGACACCTGGCACGGAGAGTGCGTCTCGTGGGGTCCTGCGGCTGTCAGAACTGAAGTGTTTCGGTTCTGCCACAGAAATCCGGATTCGGGGCCTTGCGGCGTTGCGTTCTCGCAACAAGGACTGAGTCTGGTCTGCGTGATAAGTGGCCGTCGCGACTATCGGGAGGTGTTCGATGCGAATCCTGGGCGACAGCGTGCTGCGGTTTCTGCGGTCGGAGGATGGGCCGACGGCAGTTGAATACGCCGTTGTGATGATGGTCATATTCCTGATCGTCGTCGGCTCGATCGGTGCCGTGGGCCAGACGACAGCTACGATTTTTCAGAACAATGCCAACAAGTTGCCGCCTCCGTAAGCAGTTTGCGGAAAGAACTCGACACGCACCGTTTGATTAGTGCCCCTCTCCCCGGGGCCTTGTCACTGCAGCAAGACGTGCGACTGTCCGGGTCATTGGCAAATGCTGAATTTCAAAAAGAAGCCCGGCCCCTAATCGTGGCCGGGCTTCAGTCGTTCGATGCCTCATTGTTCAACGCAGATTTCGTTTCGGAGCCTTGTGGTTTCGTGGAAGTTCCGCGTTGCCGTTCTTGATGAACAGGTCAACGACCTTTCCGTGCTCCTGCAGCAGCTTCACGACGTACGCATCCTTCGATGTCTCACGCACGCGTGACACCCTTGTCTACGTGTGTTTAACGGTCATCGTGATTTTGTCGGCGTTCGCAAAGATCTCGCGGAACAGAGGGGCCCTCATGCGGATGGGATTGCCGTTCTCGATGCGGTCGTACATCGACTCGACGTGCTCCTGGATTCTGCCAGCGACTTCAACATTGTCTGATTCCGTCACGGTCTCGATGACGTCCGACAGGTTCACGACAGTTCGTTGAATGCTGTCGCAATGCTCAACCAGGAAGAAGAAGTCCTGGTGATCCTATTCATGCCGATCAAAGGCTGCATGGTCTGCGTCGGCTGAGGCACCATGCCCGCGACCGTGGCCAGGCCCGGAAAGATCGCCTGCCCTGGCTGCTCCTGCGATGTCGGACGTTCTGCAGTCCTCGCATTCTTCGGTGCGACCTTCGCTCTTGCAGAAACTGCAGGCAGGGTGGCTCTCGGCGTACGCGGATGGCTTCGCACTTCTTGCAACTGGGAGCCAGCGCTGGTTCAACATCATTGGCACATTCGCGACATCGGGTTTACTCGTCTCCTTGAGGAAAGGAGAGCCTGCACTTTTCGAGGATGGCAAAGGAGAATCCGATGAAACGCATAACCATGAATCGCTGTTTGACGACGTGCATCGCACTTCTGGCGGTTCTTGCGCTGGCATCGAATGCATTCGCGCATCAGCGCGGACCTCAGCGCCGAGCAGGCCAGTCGAACACCCAACAGTTTCAACGCGGCAATCCAAACAGCCTGCGAGCCGGCGTTACCGGAGCCACTCGTCAGGACGGACTTCCGGGAGCAACGACCACGCTGAATCTGCCTCGACTGTGGGAAGAGGAGAAACTGGCTCGCGCCGTCTAAGTGAAGCTGCTGCAGCCATCCGGGCTGACCGTCTTTCGCAACATCTCTGCGTCCGAAAACCAGCACATGCAGGCGGTTGCCCGGCTGATGGGGGCTGCCAATCTGAAAGACGTTCCGGAAAGCTTCAGCGATCCGGAGTTCCAGAAACTGTTCTCGACGCTGGTTGCCACTGGCCGTCGCAGTCCGGTGGACGCCCTGCAGGTGGGATCGAAGATCGAGGAAATGGACATCGCTGATCTGCAGAAACTGATTGCCGGAACCAGCGACCCGCAAGTGCAGAAGGTTCTGGGCAGCCACTGAAGGCATCAGGCAATCACCTGCGAGCTTATACTTCGCAACTTCAGATGCAGGGCGTGACTTACACTCCTCAGATACTCTCGCAGCAGGACTATGCGGCCATCCTGAGTCCAGCGGGAAACGGACAAGGCCAGAACGGTCGAGGAAACGCGGCTCAAGACGGCTCGCAGAGCCGTGGACGAGGACGAAGTCAGAGCGGCCGCAGGCGTTAACTGCCTTCAGAGATTAGTTACGTCTGAGACTGGTCGCGTCAGCCGCTCGACTCACAGACATTTCACCGCTGAGTGGTCAACAACCAACGGGTAATCTTCATGCACGGTTCCGACAGGACATCAGAGCCGACGGCTTCAGGCCTGAAGGGGCGACGAATACTCGGGACGCTGCTGGGCGTCACTCTGTGGATGTTGTTCTGCTTCTGGCAGAACTCCGAACACCAGAAGCAGTCTGATCTGATTCAGATGACGCTTTCGTCGCAGGCTGAAGTTCTGTCGAACGCCGTGGCGGGCAACATCCAGTCGCATCGCTGGTTTGGTCCCTTCGTACAACAGCAGTTGCCAAACACACTGGAATCACTTGTGAAAGCAGGCAGCGTGCTGGCGATCGTGGTGGTCGTCAACGACGACCGCGACAACGTCTATTCGGCGGGTGACGCAGCGTTGGCTGAGACCTCGCTGCTGGATGGCGAGCACTTCAATGCCGGCACCCTGCAGTTCGTTCGCAGCTTCGAGGTGCAGAACAACCCGCCCACTCACGGTGAGTTTTCGGCATCGACGTCCAGGTCCAGCCGGTCGACTCCTTCCGGTCGATCATTGTGCTCGATCGATCGGACACGCTGGTGCAGTTGAAGCGGGAAGTCCGGACGCGACTGTTGATCGTCACGCTCGGCTCGCTGGTGTTACTTGCCGCTGCGATCGGCTGGCGATTCACGGTGCGGGTCACTCAGGCAGAGTGCCAGGCCAGACTGCTGGCGTCCGACGGTCCGATTCTGATCGACGGGCCGAACGGAGCAGGCAAAGAGCTGATTGCCCGGTTGATCCATCAGTGGAGCCCTCACGCAGACAAGCCGCTCGTTGTCGCAAACTGCGGTGGCCTGACCGCAACGCTCGTTGAAACTGAACTGTTCGGCCACGTAAAAGGGGCCTTCACCGGTGCGGTGGAAGATCGTTAGGGCCTGCTTCGCACGGCGAGCGGCAGGAGTCTGTTTCTCGAAGAAATCGGCGAGATGCAGCCCAAGCTGCCGCGCGTGCTGGAGACTGGCAAAGTCACTCCCGTCGGTGCGGATCGGCCAGACTCGATCGATACGCGGCTGATTGCGGCGACGAATCGAAACCTGCTGGACGAGGTCGAGGAGAACCGGTTTCGAGAAGACCTGTATTACCAGCCGAGCGTCTTCGAGTTGATCGTGCTGCCGCTGGCTGACCGACTCGAAGACATTCTGCCGCTCGCCCGTTACTTCGCGGGTCAGCTTGCGAATCGTCGGGTGCGATTCTCTCCGCAGGCGGTCCAGGCGATACTCGCCTTTGCCTGGACGGGAAACGTTCGACAGTTGCGGAACGCCATTCAGCGTGTCTGTCTGCTCTGTCAGGGCGATGTCATCCCTCCCGAACATCTGCCTGCGGGTGTCTCTTCGGCCAGCGTCCCGGTTGATCCGGACGAGGGACGGCTCTCGCAGGTGGAACGAGCCACGATTCCGGCAACGCTCGAAGAATGCGACAGCAACCGAAATCAAGCCGCGAAGAAACTCGGCATCAGCCGCCGCGCTTTGATCTACAAACTTCACGACATCGAGAACGACGCGTCTGGATCGTGAAGCTCACACAGACATCAGAAGGAATCACCATGCCCCGCCCAACAATCGTTCCTGCGTTTGCAGTCAGCCTCGCTCTTGTGATTTCGGGATGCTCCGAATCTGAATCACCCACGTTACCGGAAGCCCCGGAAAGCAGTCAGACAACGGCTGAACTGACACCCGCCGCAGTTGCGCTGACGGCGCTGTCTCCGAAACAGGAGCATCAGAAGCAGGTTGCGATCGCTGCCAAAGACGCGATGTTTGAGAAGCTGTCAGGCACGTTGATGTCGGCGATTGAAGCGAACGGTCCGGCACAGGCGATCGACGTCTGCAAAGCCGCAGCTCCGGCAATTGGCGAACAGGTGAAACGAGAGTTCGGCGTCGACATCGGTCGCACGTCCTTCAAGCTGCGAAACAGCACCAATGGAGGGCCAGCGTGGGCCACTTCGTTTGTCGCTGCGAAAACTGAAGAGCCAGCATTCGTCGAGCTTCCTGACGACGCGTTCGGCGTGCTGCTGCCGATCATGCTCAAGCAGAAGTGCACGCTATGTCACGGAGACCGCGAGACGCTTCAGGAAGATGTCCGGGCCGCACTCGATCTGCATTACCCGAACGACGCAGCGACCGGCTTCAAGGAAGGCGACCTGCGAGGCTGGTTCTGGGTGGAAGTTCCCGCGGACGCAGCCGTGAACGACGAGGCATCCGCAGCTTCTGAATGAAGTCCGGAGTCTCGAACCCGCTACTGGTGAGTTCGCCAGAACGACGGGATAAAGAGAACCAGGATCGCGAACAGTTCCAGGCGGCCAAGCAACATCAGGAGAGCCAGCAGGAGCTTGCTCTGCGGGGCGAACTGCGCGTAGTTCATTGACGGTCCGACGGCTCCTAGACCGGGGCCGATGTTGTTCAGCGATGACGCGACAGCCGATGCGCAGTCGATGAGCTGGTTGCCTCCTGAGGCGGCGTGGTCCCACGGAGCACCAGGTTCGATCGCCATCAGCAGCAGCCAGCTCGACACGAAGATCAGCAGGACGAAGCCGAAGTAGACGATCACTTCGTGCCGCAGACCGGGATCGAGATTCACGCCGGCGATGCGCAGTGGGCGGACGACGTTGGGGCGGAACGCGTTTTCGACTTCCAGCTTCAGGATCCGAGCGAACAGCAGGAAGCGGACGACTTTGATGCCGCCGCCGGTCGAGCCGGCACAACCGCCGACGAACATCAGGGCCAGCAGCAGAGCGCGGCAGGTGTTGCTCCACTGGTCGAAGTCCTCGGTGCCGTAGCCCGTGGTGGTCATCACGGTCACCGCCGTAAACAGCGCGTGACGCACGATGGCTTCGACAGAGTCGTACGTCCGATGCAACCAGAGGCTTGCGCTGAGCAGCAGCGTCACGACGACGATAATCGTGAGGTACAGCCGGTATTCCGGATCGCGAACCAGCGGCTGCAGGCGGTCGATCAGCCGCCGCCGGGTGCCGCTCTGATGTTTGGCCAGCATCAGGTAATAGAGGTTGAAGTTCGTTCCGGCGAAGATCATGAACACGATCGTCGTCCACTGAATCACCGCGCCGTAATGGCCGAGGCTCGAATTCCAGGTACTGAAGCCGCCGGTCGCGAGGGTTCCGAACGTGTGACACAGCGAGTCAAAAAACGTCATGCCTTCGAGCCAGTAAACGATACTCAGTACAACGCTCAGACCGACGTAGATCGCCCACATCGTGAGCGCGGTTTCGCGCACGCGCGGGCGGACGGCTTCCGAGATCGGCCCCGGTACCTCGCGGCGCATCAGCGCCTTGCCGCCGGCTCCGAGCTGCCCGAGCACCGCGACAAACAGCACGATAATGCCCATGCCGCCGAGCCAGTGGGTAAAGCTCCGCCAGAACATGATGCAGCGCGGGACAAGCTTCGTCGGAGCCACCTCAGCCAGCGATGTGTCGTCAGAGTGAAGTGCCTGCGGATCCAGCACGGCCAGATCGTCTTCAACGTGCGGTGCTTCCAGATGAGTCAGCACGGACGCGCCGGTCGTCGTGAAGCCCGAGATCGACTCGAAGATCGCATCCGGCACGCTCATCGGGACGACTCGATCGCCCTCGTGCCGCAGCGTCTGCGAAAACAGGAATGGCAGAGCCCCAAGCAGCCCGGCGTACAGCCACCCGAGACCAACGATCGCCAGAGCTTCCTTCCGCAGGATCATTCCTTTCTCGCGGCGTCCAACGCCGAACAGAATTCCGCCCGAACCGACACTGACACCGATCGCGACAAGCAGACCACGAAAGCCGTCAGATTCGAACGAGCCGGTCTGGCCGAGAGCCGGGAATGCCCACGGCAGGCTGAAAACCATTGAGCCGCCGACGAGAATCCCCAGCAGCCCGAGGTTGCGGCACAGAATCAGCCAGTTCATTCCAGTCGTTCCGTCTTGAAGTTTTCCGCCGGCCGCGAACAGAAGATGGCAGGCGGCGTCGGTGCTGCAGAGCGTTCCAAGCGCGGACCGAATAGTATCCGTCCCCTCATCGAAACTGCCACATTGTCCGGCATCAGCTGCAGAACCGTGCCGCTGGCCACAGATCAGGAACTGCGAATAAGCATCCGCTCATGGCCCATGCTCAGAACCTTGAAGACTGGCGAGACGCGATCAGGCAGAAGCAGTTTCTAGACGTCGTCACGCGCGACGAAGCTGTCGCTCGATTCCAGGCTCACCTGCACCCGCAGCCTCAGCCGGTGGAGCCCGCACCTCTGTGCAAAGCGCTGGGACGAGTGCTGGCGGACGACGTTGCCGCGCCGATCGACGTGCCTGGCTTTGACCGCTCCAACGTCGACGGCTTTGCCCTGAGAGCAGCCGACACCAGCGGTGCGTCGGAAGAAGAGCCGCTCGAACTGACGATCAACCTCGAAGTCCTTGCGCCAGGACTCGCACCGCAGATTGAAGTTCAGCCTGGCACCGCGACTCCGATCGCTACCGGCGGTATGGTCCCGCGCGGAGCCGACGCGGTCGTCATGATCGAACATACCGAAGCTGTCGACGCG
>JAPOLP010000585.1 GCA_029977045.1 Planctomycetota bacterium | reverse complement strand
GCGCGAACAATCCGCCAGACGCCAGCACAGCAAAGAGGACCGCTGCCGCCAGCAGGATTCGGCAGAACGACCGGATGCTCTTCGGACCCGAAGTCATGTTGCGTTACTCAGCAGTTTGAAAGCCAGGCAGGGAAATCGACGTCAGGACGGGTAAACCGTCGAGCCAGACGCCTGCCCGACCCAAACCCGCCGCAGCCAATGTAGTCACGTCTACCGGCCATTTCTATGCCGGGAAACGCTTCGTCGCGATTGAGCGGCGGCAGGCTTCGCTTCGTCAGCGGGCTGGCGAATTGTCATGAAGAGACGGCTTATGCTCCGGCAACCAGCTCGACAAAGTCGAATGCGGAGATCACGCCTTCCAGACGCTGCTGCTCGTCGACGACGAACACGCGATGCACTTCGCTGTCGACCATCAGTCGAGCGACTTCGCCGACCGGCGTCGACGGAGAAACCGTCAGCGGATCGGACGTCATGGCATCGGTCACCGGGACGGCGTCGTACTCACCCAGCAGGTCCGGCGAGAACATCGACTCTTCCCACTTCTGCGTTTCGGGATTGAACCAGGCACCGGATGGCGCGCTCGTTCCTTCCAGCTCTTCCTGGTCGGCTTCGATGAAGGCGACGATGTCGGACGTTGAGATCACGCCGAGGCAGTGGCCAGCGGGATCTGTGACGGGCACTCCGCTGACGTGCTGTTCCGTCATGATCTTCATGGCTTCCTGCAGCGAATCGCGTTCGCCCAGCGTGACGACTTCGCGGCTCATCAGATCTGCTGCTGTCTTTGCGGTTGCCTTTGACATCACCGTGTCTCCTTATCAGTGGGCGTTCTCAGAGCTGTTTCACCTGCCGTGACCGGCACCAGTTTGAGTCGTTTCCCGATCCGTCTCAAAGCAAGCGGTGTGCCGCCGTGCGAATTCGATCATCGCCAGCCGAACCGGTTCCGTGAAGTATGACACCTGAGCTCGTCTCGCACACCGTAGGTTTTTCGGCGTGCGGATTGCGTACGCCGCACCGTGATTCGCCTCACGATTTCGACTCGGGAAACGCCTTGCACGCCAGGCCGAACGTCTCCGCGACGGCGGCATTCGTGACCTCGCCAGCGTGAGTGTTGACGGCCGCGGCGATTCCGGAATCCCGCTGAGCAGCGGCTTCCAGTCCTCGGTCTGCGATCTGCAGCACGTACGGCAGCGTGACGTTGCACAGAGCGTAAGTGCTCGTCCGCCCGACTGCGCCCGGCATGTTCGTCACGCAGTAGTGAACGATGTCGTCGACGATGTAAGTTGGCTCGGAGTGCGTCGTCGGTCGGCTGGTCTCGGCACAGCCGCCCTGGTCGATGCACACGTCGATCAGCACCGCACCGGGTTTCATCAGCTTCAGGTCGTCTTTCGAGATCAGATGCGGCGCCCGTGCACCAGGAATCAGCACCGAGCCGATGACCAGGTCCGCCTGCTGCAACTGCTCGCGGATCGTGTGCCGGTCGCTGAACAGCGTATTGACGTTCGCCGGCATGATGTCTTCGAGATACCGCAGCCGGTCGACGCTGACATCGAGGATCGCGACGTTCGCCTGAAAACCAGCCGCAATCTGAGCCGCGTTCTTGCCGACGACGCCTCCGCCGAGAATGACGATATGCGCGGGCAGAACGCCGGGAACTCCACCGAGCAGGATGCCGCGGCCTTCCTGCGGACGTTCAAGATATTTCGCGCCTTCCTGAATGCTCATTCGCCCGGCGACTTCGCTCATCGGCGTTAAGAGCGGCAGGTCGCCCTTCGGGCCGCGAAGCGTTTCGTACGCGACGGCGGTCGCTCCGGTTTCCAGCACGCCGAGCGTCAGAGCCTTACTCGCCGCGAAGTGGAAGTAGGTGAAGACGACCTGCCCATCCCGCATCAGCGGCCACTCGGCGGGTTGCGGCTCTTTGACTTTGACAATCAGATCCGCCTGCCCGAAGACGGTTGCTGCGTCGGGTACGATTTCGGCTCCCTGCCGAGCGTACTCGTCGTCGGGAATGCCGCTGCCGATTCCCGCTCCCGTCTGGATGAGCACGCGATGCCCGCGCCGCGTCAGTTCCTCGACGCCGACCGGCAGCATGGCGACACGATATTCATCCTGTTTGATTTCGCGCGGAACGCCAACAATCGTCATGAACAGCCTCGCGATCTGATTGCGTTACGGGATTCGGTTCGGAACAGCCGACGCCGGGCACACCGGGTGTTAATCTGCGAAGTCGCTCGCTGACAGTCCAGTCGTTGCGGTGCCAGTTTGTCTGAACGGAGTTTCTGTCACGATTCGCCAATCAGCCGGCACGCGTTAGCGTCCGGTTCTCTTCCGATCGACGACAACCGGACGCTAACGCGTGCCGGCTGATTTCACACTTACTGTCTGAGGAACTGTCTGAGTTGTCCCACCCCGCACCTCACCGTTCGATGCCGCTGTCTGCCGCTTTCGGCGAGCATGGTGCCGTGTCCGTTGGGATCGTGCTGGTGGGCTGCTTCTCGCTGGCAATGAGCGTTCAAAGTCTGCTGACCGGCTCGCTCGGACTGATCCCGCTGAACGATCTCGATCGAGCAGCCCTCGTCGAATCGCTCGGGGGCATGGCGGTCCTGACTCCGGGCGACCGAACGCTCGACGAGGTTCAGTTCAGCCTGATGCCACTGCTGCTGATCGCTGCCGGTGTTTCGACGCTGGCCCTTGGCGGCTCGATCGCTCTGCTGCGAGTGCGTCATCAGCCGCTGCCGGCGAAATCGGGTTTCGGAGTCGCTGCTCCCTGGCTCTGGTGGCTGTTGCCGGGTGGTGTCGAACTGCTGCACCTGCTTGCGTTCGCGGCAGGACTGAGCGGCGCGTCGTCGCTGCTGTATTCGCTCAGCAGTCTGGTGCTGCTTGTCTCGCTGGCCGGCTGGCTGAGCGGCCTGCTGGTTCTGCAAAGCAAGAGCGACAGGAACTTAGAGCCAGTCGCCCAATCGCGACTTCCGGCTAGCTGGCCCGTACTTGTCGGCATTGGAGTCTTCGTTGCTGTCTTCTTCACTCTGAACGTGCAGTTGTATCGCGGGCTGCTGCTGCCGCATGGCGATTCGGCGATGTACGAGGAGCATCTCTGGAACCTGCTGCATGGAAAGGGCTTTCGCAGCTATCTCGACCAGGGGCTGTTTCTCGGCGAGCACATTCAGGTCGTGCACGTTCTGCTGACTCCGATCTACGCGATCTTTCCGTCGATGCTGACGCTTGAGTTCTGCGAAACGCTGACGCTGGCATCGTGCTCGTTGCCGATCTTCTGGCTGACTCGACGGGCAAGTGGATCGAACTGGTGCGCGACGCTGCTCGCGCTGAGCTGGCTGCTGTATCCGCCGCTGCAGTTTCTGGACATCGCGATCGACCTGAAGACCTTCCGCCCGATTTCGTTCGGTGTTCCAGCGCTGCTCTTCGCGTTCGATCAGTACGAGCGGCGTCGCTACCGCACGATGCTTGTTCTGTTTGTTGTCGCGCTGCTGTCGAAAGAGGACTACGCGCTGATTCTCGGACCGTTTGGCCTGTGGCTCGCCTGGGACGCACTGTGTCAGCGGCGCCGAGCCGCAGCGACCTGCGATGATCCGCAACCGACGACGTCGAAACTGCGAGCCTCGCTGCCCGGCCTGAGCCTGTCGGTCTTCGCCGTCGCCTGGCTGCTGCTCTCGACGCGGGTTCTGATTCCGTGGTTCCGCGACGGGGCCGAGCTGCATTACGTCGCGTATTTCTCGCGCTTTGGTGAATCGCCAGGCGAGATCGTCGTCAACATGCTCACGAAGCCCGGCCTGCTGTGGGACGCGTTGGCGACTGCTGGCACAGCGAGTTACGTGCTGACGCTGCTGCTGCCGCTCGCGCTGCTGCCACTCGTTGGCTTTTCGAGATTCCTCGTCGGTGTGCCGATCCTCGGACTGCTGTGCCTCAACGAGCTGATTCAGGGTGACCCCATGCCCTGGCACCACTTCCACGCGCCGTTGCTGCCCCTCCTGTTCTGGGCGGCCGCCGGAGGCCTCGGTACGTTGTCGCGTCTGAAACTCGATCGTCTTCAGGAGCGACTCAGATCAGTTCTGCAGGCCGGCGATGCGAAACTCGCTGCCGCCGCATTCAGCGCGTGCCTCGTCGCCGGAGCGGTCGTTGGCATCGGTCCACTGTCGATCCAGTTCTGGTCGCCGAACTCCTTTTATGCCTGGCAGAAGCTGTACGTGCCCGGTCCGCGAGCTGAGCTGTTTCCCAAAGTGCTCGCACTGATCCCGCCCGAGGCGCGAGTTGCCTCGACGGACTTTGTGCATCCGCGGTTTACTCACCACGAACGATCGTACGACTACAGCAACTACCCGCGCCGCGTCGCAAACTACGAGGACCGAGTGCCCGACGACACCGACTTCATCGTCATCGACACGGGCCACTACTACAGCGAGATCAAGTCGCTCGACCAGGCCCGCGAGCTGCGAACCGAACCGGACAAGTGGGAAGTCCTCGACACCGGCACGCAGGGCTATTTCATCGTGTTGAAACGCCGCGACGGCAAGTAGCCCAAAGCACACGGT
>JAPOLP010001207.1 GCA_029977045.1 Planctomycetota bacterium | reverse complement strand
TTTCATCCTGGCGGCACTCGCTCTCCTGAACAGTGACGAGTTGCCCCGATCTCCGGACAAAAGCCAGTCGCCCGCGTTTGGATTGCTTTCCGGGATCAGTCACGGGCTGCTTGAAGACATCCCGCTCGGCTCCGTCAACGATCACAGACGCGCATTTGAAAGCGTACTTCGACGTGTCACGATTCAGTTTCTGAAGCAGACCTCCGCCCGATCCGAAGGCCAGGTTGTCAGTCGACCATCCCTCGGATTTCGTGGCGGCAAGGATCTCACTCAGCATCTGCCGATCGATGCCGTCTCCCTGAATGACGCGTACCTTTGAGTTCAGCACCCTGTAGCCCTTGCTGTTCGTTTCCGTGCCGAAGGCCTCGCCCAAAAGCTGCAGGACTTTGACGACGACGTCGGGGGGATGTCCGGAATCCGGGCGAATGATCAGAACTCCGTCGCGTGCGAGCACCTGATCCTTCAGTTCGCCGCCCCACAGGTTTCGGCAGGCGTTGAAGATGTCGTACGAATCGCTGACGACGGCCACTGGTCCGGTCGGGAACTGCGTGAGCATGTTCCGCATCGCTTCGACTTCGTTGTCGCGTCCCCAGGAATTCTGCGTGCTGTGTTCAGCAGCCGGAATCGAGAAGCCGGCCATCGGGCAGTCGTAGGCATCCCGCGCAACAAGAATCCCCGCCAGCGTATCTGTCCCTCGAAAACTGATGAGGTGTGCCGCGCTGCCGACGCCCGCTGTTTCGACTGATGACACACCTCGGTATCCGAAGTCGTGGAGCTTGAAGTCGATCAGCGACGGATCGCCGGTCTCTTCCAGCGATTCGAGCAGAGTGCGTTTCATGTCTCGCGACTGCGTGGCGACCGTCGATCCATACCAGACTTGCACGAGCAGCGTCTCAAGATAGTTGGTCAGCCAGAAGCAATCGGGATCGGTGTTCTCGACGGTCATCAGCACGTTGCTGACTGGAGCAACCGTGCCTTCGGGAACAGCTCGAATCGAAATGGGCAACCGCCCGCCGTGGCGATCGAGAATCAGTTCCCACCCGGATCGATAAAACAGATTCGCGTCTCCGAAGTGAGCCGCGAACAGGTCGGCCGCTTCGTCGATCTTCGAGCGCGTAACGACTGCCCCGGCCAGATATTGTTTGAGGTAATACTGAAGTCCAAAGAAAACAGTCTCGGGAAAGGCACCGCCCCGAGATTCAAAATACGAATAGACG
>JAPOLP010000409.1 GCA_029977045.1 Planctomycetota bacterium | reverse complement strand
GGATTCGCCTCGACGGAAGACCCGCGAGACCTGAAAGATCGCCGTCGCTCCCGCCGCCAGCAACCGCTTCATCCCGGCCTCGGGCGAGGTCTGCAGAAACCACCGGTCGCCACCGTCGGTCAGCTCGAACGGATCGAGGTTCGCGTCGACGACGATATCCCGCGACAGAATCGGCGTCTCACATTCCCAGTAACCGCGCTCGACGAAGAATGCGCGGACGGTTGCGAGCAGTTGCGAGCGCTGCTGCAGCGTTTCGAGATTGGCGGAGGGGAGGAAGTCTGGCGTCATGGTGCGGGGAGAGTAGCCGGTTGGCTGGTTGCTCGAGGAGGGAGTCGTTTTAAACGCAGAGACCGCTGAGGATGCGCGGAGAGCGCAGAGGTAACCAGTGGGTGCGGCTCGCGAGAGTTTGTCGGGGCGTTACCATGGCCGCGTTAGCTTCCAGAGAGATGTTTGAGGTCTGGTTAATGATGTCCATCCTTTGTCGTGCGGTTTTGGTAGCGGTTTTCATTGGCTGCCTGTTCGCCGGGCAGGTCGTTGCTGACGAGCCAGCTTCCAGTCGTGACGTGCCCAGGGAATGGGTGGATGTGAAGACCGGGCATCGGGTGGTGCGGCTGTCGGATCTGGACGGGAGTGCGAGTCGGTATTTCCATCAGAACGCGTACTCGCCCGAGGGCGACCAGCTGCTGATTGTGACGCCGCGTGGGCTGGAGACCGTCGACCTGAAAACTCGCGAGTTGCGAGTGATTGTGCCTCGCAGGCAGTACCGGATGGGGGGCAGCAGCGGGATCGAGGTCGGTCGCCGAACACGGCACGTCTACTACTCAGCGTTTGATCGCACCGGAGTAATTGTTCGAGCGACGCACCTGGACACGCTTGAAACACGCGACGTCGCGACTCTGCCGTTTGGTGCGAGCCTCAACGGAGTCAACGCGGATGAGACACTGCTGTTCGGCACGATTCGCGAGCGGACGGGCACGAGCAGCAGCCCCGGACAACGGCCTGATCCCGCGTCGCCTCGGCAGATGAAGTTTTTCACGGCCAGCATCGAAACCGGAGAGATCGAGACGTTTCACCCATCGAGTGACTGGCTGAATCACGGGCAGTGTTCGCCGACGGACCCGAAGCTCGCACTGTTCTGTCACGAGGGCCTGTGGCACGACGTTGATCGTGTCTGGACGATTCGCTTCGGCAGCGACCAGCCGAAGCTGATGCACCGCCGCCAGCAACAGTACGAAATCGCCGGGCACGAGTTCTTCAGTGCGGACGGCAAGTGGGTCTGGTACGACCTGCAGACTCCGCGAGCGACCGAGTTCTGGCTGGCCGGCGTCAACGTCGAGACCGGAGAACGTATTCGGTACTCGCTGGCCCGCGAGGAGTGGTCGGTGCACTACAACGTCTCGCGCGATGGCAAGCTGTTTGTCGGCGATGGCGGCGGCCCGAACAGCGTCGCGAACCAGACTCCGCTGCCGGAAAAGAAGCGGCTCAACCCGCCGGGCAACGGCCAGTGGATCTATCTGTTCCGACCGGCTGACGAGTTTGAAACGGCAACGGTCAGCGGCGAGCCAGCAAAGTCCGGACGCCTGATTGCCGAGCGGCTGGTTGACCTCTCGACGCACGACTACCGCCTGGAACCGAACGTCACGTTTACACCGGACGGCCAGTGGATCGTCTTCCGATCAAACATGCACGGCGAACGTCACGTTTACGCGGTGAGCGTCGAACGGGAGGCCGAGTGAAGATCGCCGTTCTTGTCTTTGCTCTGCTGTGCATGGCGGCTCTGATTAGCGTCGAGGCCGACGACCGCGCGGCTCCGGACCGGCAGCTCGCGTTTCCGACTGCTGAGGGTTATGGCCGGTTTGCGAAGGGCGGCCGCGGTGGGCGGGTGATGCACGTCGCGAATCTCAACGACCGCGGGCCAGGCAGCCTGCGCGAGGCGGTGGAAGCGGAGGGGCCTCGAACCGTCGTGTTCGACGTCTCGGGAATGATCACGCTGGAGTCGCGGCTGATCGTGCGGAATCCGTTTCTGACCGTCGCAGGGCAGACGGCACCGGGTAGGGGGATCTGCATTCGCAAGTTCAACTTCGGGCTGTACGCGACGCACGATGTCATCATCCGGTTTGTGCGGGTCCGACCGGGGAACATCTCGGGCGAGACGCTCGACGGGATGGGCATGGCCTACTCGGACGACTGCATCATCGACCACTGCTCGATCAGCTGGACGATGGACGAGGCTTTCAGTTCGCGCGGCGCGAAGAACATCACGCTGCAGCGAACTCTGATTTCCGAAGCACTCAACGCCGCCGGGCATCGCAAGTATCCGCCGGGGACCGAGCACGGTTACGCGGCGAGCATTGGCGGGATGACCGGCAGCTTTCACCACAACCTGCTGGCGAACTGCGCGGGTCGCAACTGGAGCCTGGCCGGGGGTCTCGACAAGCAGAAACGCCACACCGGCTGGCTCGACATCCGCAACAACGTCGTCTTCAACTGGAAGAACCGGACGACCGACGGCGGGGCAGCTCGCGTGCAGTTCGTCAATAACTTCTACAAGCCGGGGCCGGCGACAAAGACGTTCTTCGTCATTCGCCCCGAGCTGGAGTGGGTGCATCTCTACGGGCCGCAGGAGTATTTCATTGAGGGCAACGTACTCGCGGGCCACGTTGCGGCGGACGAAAAGCTCGGCGGTTTCAAGCCGTGGCCGAACGTGCCTGCCGACGACTACGTGCATGACGAGCCGTTCTTCGCAGCGCATGTCCGGACGCAGTCAGCAGAGGACGCGTACGACGACGTGCTCGGCAACGTCGGCTGTTCACTGCCGGTGCTGGACGATCACGATCGGCGAATTCTGGATGAAGTCCGCAGCGGCAAGTGCCGGTTTCGCGGCAGTCAGACCGGTCTGCCTGGTCTGCCGGATTCCCAGGAGGACGTTGGCGGGTGGGAGGAGTACCCCGAAGTCCGACGTCCCGCTGACTGGGACACCGACGGCGACGGGATGCCGAACCACTGGGAAACGGCTCACCGCCTGGATACCAGCGACGCTGCCGACGGCGTCACTGATCGAGACGGCGACGGGTACACGAATCTCGAAGAGTACCTGGGCTCGCTGGTCGGCGAATTCGGCACGAGCCCGCGCGACAAATGAACTTGTCTGAAACGACCTCCCATTTCTTCGGCTGACTGCAGCGCAAAGACGCGAAGGCTCAAAGGGACGCGAAGTCTTTGCGAATCTTCGCGACTTTGCGCTGCAACGACGGTCGCTAGTGCATTGAAACGTCTGCGCGCGTCGAGCAGCGGTCGGCCTACAGCAGTTCGCGGATGACTTCGCCGCCGGGGACGATGTTCGTCGGGCGACCGGCGAGGTCCGTGATCTTGTCTTCGATCCGCAGGCCTAGCGAGTGGAACACGGTCGCGCAGAAGTCCTCGACACCGATGGCTCGGGAGGTTGGAAATTCGGCCTTGTCGTTCGTGCTGCCGATCACCTGTCCGTGACGGAAACCGCCGCCAGCGAACAGAAGACTCTGCGACTGCGGCCAGTGGTCGCGACCGGCGTTGTCGTTGATGCGGGGCGTGTGACCGAACTCGCCTGCGACGACGACCAGTGTGTCGTCGAGCATTCCTCGTTCAGCCAGATCCTGAATCAGAACGCCGACGGCCTTGTCGTGACGCGGCAGCTTGTCGCGGAGTGCTCGTTCGATATTCGAGTGATCGTCGAAGTAGCCGGTGTTCAACGAGACGAAACGGACGCCGGCTTCGATGAGGCGTCTGGCCAGCAGAGCCTGCTCGCCCCAGCCGTCGCCGTAACGTTCGCGGAGGCTGGCGTGTTCTTCTTCGATGTTGAACGCCTTGCGGACTCGACCGGAGAGGACGATGTCCAGAGCCTGCTGATCAACGGCGTCCATCGATTCGAACGTGCGGTTGCTGTCGATCTTCCGTTTCAGCTGATCGAGCTGCTGCTGCAGGTCGACGCGGTTCATCATCCGCTGTTCGGAGAGGCCGTCGACCAGCGAGAAACTCTTGTGGTCGCCGGTGGGCAGACGACCGGCTTCGTTGCCGTAGCTGAATTCGCCGTAGCGGAACGGGTTGTAATTGACGCCCAGCCAGGCTCCGCCGTGATAGCCGAAGCCGCCGTCGTTCATGTTGACGCTGGAGAGCGACCCTGACTGCGTCGGGCCGAGCAGATGTGAGGCGACGGCTCCCATCGATGGGTGACGCGCGGGTCGGTCAGCTCCGGTGGCTCCGAGGCGACCGGTCAGCATCCAGTGAGCGGCGGCCCAGTGGTCTCCATTGTTGTGCGAGAAGCTGCGGACGATCGTGCATTTGTCCGCGACCTTCGCGTGCTCGGGCAGCAGCTCGCAGACATCCAGACCCGGCAGGTTCGACGCGACGGGCGAGAACGCTCCGCGGTACTCAGACGGAGCCAGCGGCTTCATATCGTACATGTCGAGCTGCGATGGTCCGCCGTGCATCCAGACGAGGATCACGGACTTTTTCGTGCGTCCGGCGGCTCGCTCAGCCTTCAACAGTGACGGCAGACTCAGGCCGAATGTCCCCAGCGCACCGATCTGCAGAAATTTCCGACGAGCGATCCGGTCACAGAATGACTGCGCCCCTGCCTGTTTGCCCTGAATCTTCAGCATGGATTCCTCAATGGCCGTGCGGCCAGTTGGCTCTTTTCCGACTCGCGATCCGCACCGTGATTGTGAGCGGGTCGGGGTGGAGAATTATTCGCTCTTTCCCGTCGTTCGGCAAAGATCACCTGCGACGTGAGGCAGAGTTCACGGCGTTACGTTGTGACAGACCGGTCTGACGTGTGGCGGTCAGCGTCTGGCAGGACTTCGTCTCAGGTCGATCGTCAGTCGCGGTCCATCCGGCGCAGGACGAGGGTGGGGCACTCGGCGTGGCGGATGATGCGTTCGGCGACAGAGCCGAGCAGGATGCGGCGCAGACCGTGATGACCGTGTGACGGGATCACGATCAGGTCGGCTTTGATCTCGGCGGCGTACTCGGAGACGAGCATTCCGGGGTCGCCGATGCGGACGGTTTTCGTGACTCCGTTGATGCCGTGGCGTTCCAGGAAGTCGGTCAGGAACTGCGCCGCCTTCTGCGTGCGTGTTTCGTCGTCGAGGTCGCCGAAGAGGACTTCCGGAGCGGTGTGCTCGATCGGCTGCAGGACGTGCAGGACATGAACGTCGGCGCCGCTTTCAACCAGTTCCAGAGCGGTGTGAACGGCCTCGGCCGATGGTTCGGAGAAGTCGGTAGGAACCAGCACGGTTTTCTTGGGCAGCCAGCTCATGACATGTACCTTTCTCGCGCATGTGAGAGAACCTTCGGAGTTCACAGCCAGAAACGCGACCTTCCGTCCTCTCCGATGCCGGAACGTGCCCGGCAACCAGTGATGGGAAATGCGAACGCCGTGCCGCAGTTCGACCACGAACTCGTGAGCTGAGCCGCCAGGACTTCGCGCGTCAGCCCGGCACAGACCGTGCGGATCAGCACGCGGGTTATAGCAGGTGGTTGCCGAACGCGTCCTCAGTTGGGAATTCAACCCGACGATTTTGACGCTTCTGCATCGGCCCGTTTTGCTCGGCGATAGAGGAACTCGATCACGGCGATCAAGGTGAGGATCAAAGCAAGTCCGCCAAAACGCACGACGGGATGGTGCTTGTCGACGAAGCGGTTAATCAGGTCCGAACCCAACCACATCATGCCGTTGCCCAGCAAGCTGC
>JAPOLP010000860.1 GCA_029977045.1 Planctomycetota bacterium | reverse complement strand
GTGATTATCGATGCAGATCCGGGAATTGGTGATGCGCTCGGGATCGCCCTCGCGCTGCTTGACCCGGAGATCGACTTGATCGGGGTGACGGCCGTCTCAGGCTGTGTCACGGGGCCGGTCGCGACGCAGAATCTGCAGAGCATTGTCGAGGCTGTTGATCCGCCGAAGTGGCCGCGTTTCGGAGCGTCGACCGCCGGACGTCCGCGATTCACGATCAACGATCAGATGCCCGACGGCTTCTTCGATCCACTGCGACTCAATGGCGACTACGGTCTCGGGAAGTCGGAAGTGCAGTTTGCGCAGCTGGCGAACCAGCGGGATTCCGCCCGGGTGATGATTGACCTGGTACGCAACAATCCGCACCAGGTGACGCTGCTGACGCTTGGCCCG
Organism: Planctomycetota bacterium; assembly: GCA_029977045.1. GTDB lineage: Bacteria > Planctomycetota > Planctomycetia > Planctomycetales > Planctomycetaceae > JAPOLP01. The sequence continues at coordinate 2,897 of JAPOLP010000860.1, read as the reverse complement.
CTGACGAATGTCGCAACGGCCAGCGAACTCGCCCCGGACTTTCTGAGCAACCTGCAGCAGCTTGTCTGCCTGGGCGGATCGATCGGAGCTGGCGGCGACGTGACCGCAGCGGCTGAATTCAACATCTTCTGTGACCCGATGGCGGCGACGTTGATGCTGAACGCTCCCGTCACGAAGACGCTCATTCCGCTCGACGTTTCCAGCCAGCCGGTTCTGTCATTCGATCTGTTCAACAGAATCAAGCAGACCGTGCAGCCGGGCCTGAACTGGTTCTTTGATGAACTGATTCAGTTCACGCTGCGAGCCCATCACGAACAGCTTGGCCTGGAAGGCTGGCCTCTGCGTGAAGTCGCAGCACTGGCCTTCCTCACGCAGCCGCGTCACTTCTGGTCCTCGCCGATGTCTGTCGGCATCGAGCAGTCCGGCACGCTGACTCGCGGCGTCACCGTGATCGACCAGCGGAGAATTCCCCGCTGGCAGACGAACTGCGAAGTGGTCGAGTCAGTCGACGCTCAGGGAGTGCTCGACTATTTTGGCCAGCTCGCGCGACGCTCCGCCTGACGCAGATTCGTAGGCCGGACCGAGTGCAGCGAGTTCCGGCAGTCGAACCCGCGTTATGAATTCGGTTGCCGGAGCGGCGCTCCGCTTGATCCGGCCTACTGGCTCAGCCGTCGCAAACATCCCGCCTTTGAAGGACCCGCCTCGTGCATTCTCAACTGACCTGTGCTGCCTGCGGAAAAGACCACGCTGTCGATCAGCTTCAGAATCTCTGCACCGACTGCCAGAAGCCACTGCTCGCGCATTACGACCTCGACGCGATCAAATCGACGTTTACTCCCGACGCTGTCCGCAGCCGGACGATCCGTTCGATGTGGCGGTTCTGGGACGTGCTGCCGGTCGACGATCCATCGCAGGCCGTCTCGCTGGGCGAAGGCCAGACACCACTGCTGACCTGCCATCGCACAGGGCCGTTCGAGCCGTTTCAGAATCTGTTTGTCAAGGACGAGTCATTCAACCCGACGGGCAGCTTCAAAGCCCGCGGCATGTCGGCGGCGGTAACCCGAGCCAACTCGCTGGGCGTCAAGACAGTCGCGCTCCCGTCTGCGGGCAACGCGGCTGGCGCGGCGACGTATTACGCGGCGCGAGCCGGCATGGGCTGTGCGCTCTTCATGCCCGAAGACACGCCGCCAGCCAACCTCATCGAGTCGCACGTTGGCGGAGCGAAGACGTACCTTGTTAACGGGCTCATCAGCGATTGCGGCAAGCTGGTCCGCAACGGCAAGGACCGCTTCGGGTGGTTTGATCTGTCGACGCTGAAGGAGCCGTTCCGCATCGAAGGCAAGAAGACGATGGGTTACGAGCTGGCATTCGACATGGCCGACGCGGCTGGTTCGACGCAGCTGCAGTTGCCCGACGTCATTCTGTATCCAACGGGCGGTGGCACCGGCCTGATCGGCATGTGGAAGGCGTTCGACGAAATGGAAAAACTCGGCTGGATCGGTTCCGACCGGCCGCGCATGGTCGTCGTGCAGGCGGAAGGCTGCTCGCCGATCGTCAAAGCCTGGGAAGACGGTGAGGAACACGCCCCGCTGTTCGAGAACGCGGCAACGTGCGCGTCCGGCCTGCGAGTGCCGGTCGCGGTTGGCGATTTTCTGATGATTCGCGCGCTGCGGGAGAGCGGCGGGACCGCGATCAAGGTCAGCGATGCCGAACTGCTCGAAGGCGTTCGCGAGCTGTCCGCTCACCAGGGCGTCTATGCCTGCCCGGAAGGCGGCGCCGTCTGGAAGGCCGCTCAGAAGCTCCGCGAGTCGGGCTGGATCAAGGACAGCGAACGAGTCGTCCTGTTCAACACCGGTACCGGCCTTAAGTACAACCACCTGTTCCCAGCCGACGACCTGCCGCGTCTGGACCACACCGATCCCAACTGCCTCGACGCGCTGGCCTGAGCCGCCAGGTAGCGGAGCGGCGCAAGCCGTCCGACCGTCGCCACTCTTTAATCGAGACCTCACCATGCGAATTGTTCTGCTGACCGCCGTCGCTCTGCTGGCTGCATCGAGCTTCGTTCTTGCTGCCGAAGCTGATCCGCCTGAACCAGCCACGAGCTGGAAGTATCCTCCGGACATGCCGGGCAGTCGCGTCGAGGTGTACCGCAAGGTCGGCGACGTCGAGTTGAAGGCTTGGATCTTCGAGTCGGTGCAGAAGAATCTCGAACCCCGACCGGCCATCGTCTTCTTCTTCGGTGGTGGCTGGCGAGGCGGTACTCCCGGCCAGTTTCTGCCGCACTGTCATCACCTGTCGAAGCGGGGCATGGTGGCAATCAGCGTTGATTACCGAGTCAAGAGCCGCAACGACTCGTCGCCGCAGGACGCCGTCGAAGATGCCAAGGCCGCGATCCGCTGGGTGCGTGAGAATGCGAAGCGGCTCGGCGTCGATCCCAATCGAATCGTCGCATCGGGCGGTTCGGCTGGCGGACATCTCGCGGCTGCAACCGGCCTTGTTCCGGGATTCGAGTCCGGCGACTCTAACGTTTCCTCGCAGCCCAACGCGATGGTGCTCTTCAATCCGGCGGTGATTCTCGCGAAGGCGGACGGCGAGCAATTGCTCTCTGAAGAAAAACTGACAGATATCAGCGAACGGTGTCATGGACGACCGGAAGAGATTTCGCCGTACCATCACATGCGAAAAGACCTGCCGCCGTCGATCATCTTTCACGGGACGAACGACGACGCTGTCCCGTTTCCGACCGTCGTCGCGTTTCGCGATCAGATGACGAAGCTTGGCAACCGCTGCGAATTGAAAGCGTTTGAAGGACAGCCGCACGGTTTCTTCAACGCGGGCCGAGGCCAGGGCAAGCCGCGTGAGGAAGCGAACCGCTACTTCCACAAGACGACGAAGCT
>JAPOLP010000624.1 GCA_029977045.1 Planctomycetota bacterium | reverse complement strand
GAACAGGACTCCCAGAGAACCGGGGAACAGGCCGGGTGTTGCGAGCAGGCTGCCGCCAAACGTGACTGACAGACGAGCATAGGCCGCGTGCAGAAGGCCGAGCGTCGCGAGGAAACCAACTGAGAGGCACAGCGGCAGAACTGCCGCCGCGTACCACGGCACGAGAAAGATCGCCGTGAAGATCAGCGTGAAGCCGAGCAGCCTCACAATCGAATACTGCACTCCGGCGAACGCGTTCTTCTCAAGCCCGCGGATGACGCCCCAGGCTGAGTTCTGCCAGCGAACGGTGACCGCATCTTCGGCGACGAGGTAGTCGGCACTCGCACCATTGCGGAAGAACAGCTTGCCAAGCTTCACGTCGTCGAGCACGTCGAGCCGGATTGGATTGTGCCCGCCGAGCCGCTCGTATGTGTCGCGTCGAACGAGATTGAAGGCACCGACGCCGTAGTAAGCATTCGGGAGTCGCAGGCGACGAAACCACGGTTGTGTGCCGAAAGCGAAGAGCATCGCGAAGAACGAAACGAGGACGCACTCGGACCAGCTTTCGGTTTCCATCGCTGGCATCAGACAGAAGTGGTCAAGTTGCTTTGCCTGGGCGTAGCGAAGCGACTGCCGCAGTGCGTCCGGCGCGAACATGATGTCGCCATCGGTGAAGAGCAGGTACTCGCCGGTTGCCTGTCCGGCGGCGACGTGCATCGCGTGCGTCTTGCCAAGCCAGCCGTCGGGCAGCGAATCAATCGTCAACACCCGCAGCCGTGAATCCCGTTCGGCGATGCCAGCGGCGATCTCACCCGTTCGATCGCGCGAGCGGTCGTTGGCGAGAATGATTTCCAGCGACGGATAGTCGGACGCGAGCAGGCGTTCGAGTGTCACTCCGAGTTTCGACTCTTCATCTCGCGCGGCGATGATGACCGAAAGCGTTGGCCAGGTTTCCGGTTCCGGGCAGTGAGCCGCGAAGCGACGCAGCGTTCGACGCGGCATCAGCAGCAGGGCGGGCAACGCGAAAAACGCAGCGAAAGCAAACGTCGCCCAGCCGGCCCAGAACAGGAATTGAACCTCAGACATTCAAAGCGGCCGCGATCTTCGCTGGGATGGTAAACGCCTCGTTGATGGTCTCCGCGTTGAGCAGCGTATCGTTTCCCTGATTCCCTGCCAGCAGGTCGGTGCCTCCCTGGCCGTTCAGTGTGTCATCGCCGTCGCCGCCAAGGATCGTGTCGCCGCCGCGCCCGCCTAGCGCGATGTCGGCACCGTCGTCCATGATGAGGAAGTCATCGCCGGAGCCCGACAGCACATAATCGTCGCCGTTGCCGGCATGGATAATGTCGTCGCCGCCAGCACCGTAAATCGTGTCGTTGCCATCGCCACCGAGGATGATGTCCGAACCGCCGTACCCGTGGATGAAGTCGTTCCCGTCGCCGCCCTTCAACACGTCGAAGCCGGTGTGGCCGCGAATGATGTCGTCGCCCGTGCCACCGTCCATCGTGTCGTGCCCCGAACCGCCGAACAGTGAATCATTCCCGACGTCTCCATTGATGACGTCGTGATGCGCGCCGCCGATCAACCGGTCGTCACCAAAGCCACCGTCGAGCGAATCGTTCCCGTTGTCGCCGTAGATGACGTCGTTATCAAAACTGCCGTTGAGGGTGTCATAGCCGTCGCCGCCACGAATCAGGTCGTTGCCGAAACCACCGTCGATCGAATCGTGCCCCTCGTCACCCTTGAGCGTGTCATTGCCGTCATTGCCGGATATCCGATCGTTGCCCTTGTTGCCGAGAATGCTGTCGTCGCCATCGCCACCGAGAATCGTGTCATTGCCGCGAGTTCCGGTCAGCGTGTCGTTCTCACTGCCGCCGTCGATGACAACAAACACCAAACCGGCTGCCGCAGGACCACCGTTAACAACGTCTGCCCCGGCCTCGCCATTAATCTCCAGCACCTGAGCAGGCACGTTCGGGAAGCTGTTGATCGTGACTGTGTCAGCTCCGCCGGACGCGTTGATGACGACGCGCACGTCGTGACTGGCGATGACTGTCGAGCCGCCTTCGGTCACGCCGATAAACCCGTTGACTCCGCCAATCGCGAAGGTGTCGTTACCTGACGTGCCGCGAATCTCAGCCGTGTCGCCGCCACCGCCGCCAGTCAGTGTGTCCGCTCCGTCGCCGGACGTTCGCAGCAGCAGGTCGTCGCCGAGTCCTCCGTTGGAAACGTCCGGGCCGCTCTGTCCGTCGAGCGTGTCGTTGCCATCGCCGCCAAGCAGCGAGTCGCGGCCTGCGCCCCCGAAGATCAGATCGTCGAGCGCGCCGCCGTCGATCGTGTCGTCGTCTCCGGAACCGAACAGCGTGTCGTTGCCGGATGCGAAACCGATCGAATCATCGCCAAAGATCCGGTCGTTGCCGTCTGAGCCGTCGATCGAGTCGTCGCCGAACCCGCCTTCCAGATAGTCGTGACCGCTATGCCCTGTGATCGTGTCATTGCCCGCGTCGCCGAATACCGAGTCGTTGCCGCCTCCGCCGAGCAGCGCATCGTTGCCCTGGCCGCCGACAATCAGATCGTCATCTCCGGCTCCGACGACGGTGTCGTTGCCAGTTGTCATCGCCAGCGAATCGTCGCCGTAGATGACGTCGTTGCCGTCGCCACCGTCGATCGAATCGTCGCCGTTCTCACCGGAAATCGTGTCGCGGCCAGCGTTGCCGTCGATGGTGTCGTCGCCGTCTCCACCGGTGATCACATCCTCGTTTGCGCCGCCAAAGATTCGATCGCTGCCAATCCCGCCCGACAGAACATCGTCACCGAGTGCCCCGTTGATCGTGTCGTCGCCGAGCAAGCCGTTGATCGTGTCGTTGCCCTCGCCGCCGACCAGCGAGTCATTGCCGGAATCTGAGAAACCGGTTGCGTCACCCTCGATGAAGTCAGCTCCGTTCTCACCATCGATCGTGTCGTTGCCGTCGCCGCCGAACAGGAAGTCGTCGCCGTTGCCGCCGAGGATCAGATCGTTGCCGGCTCCGCGTAGAACGTTGTCGCTGCCGTCGCCGCCGCGCAGTGTGTCGTCGCCGCTGCCTCCGTCGATCAGATCGTTGCCATCCTGCCCTTCGATGAGGTTCCGGCCCGAGCCTCCAGTGATCACATCGTTGCCGTCGCCGCCGCGCAGCGTGTCGTCGAGGCTTGCCGTGCCGATGATCGTGTCGTGTCCGTTGCCACCGTCGACGACGACGTCACTCAGTGACGAGAAGAACGCGGTACTGACCGTTGAGAGGTCGATCAGGTTGTCGCCGGGGCCTCCGTCGATCGTGATCCGGGCGACCGAACTGGCTGCGACCGAGGCAACTGACGAGACCGGCGATCCGTTCGCCAGAACCTGCAGCAGCGACGGGCTGAGCGGGTTCGAACGGACAACGATCGAATCGCTCTGGTCGGAGAAGATCTGCAGATCGCCGGAAAAGACGAGAGCACTGACCGTCAGCAGCGTACGGTCTTCGAGATGCTCTGTTTGCCTCAGTTCGCTTCCAGGTGTGCCCTGCAACCGCTGGCGGGACATTGCGGCGAGCGTTGCCGACCAGCGGGAACCTCGACCGCGAGATCGGTTTCTGCCCGACCGGAACGACTGAAAGAACTGGCGAATCCTCGTACGGAGCAGCATGACAGAAGCCTTTCTGCAGGAAGCGCGGCGAACCTGCCGCAAAACACCCGCAGCCGCCATCGTCACCGGGTATCCCTCCGCCGAGCAACGCAGTGCGACCATAAATGAATCAAAGAAGCGACTATCGACGCGCGTGTCCTCGCAAAGTTCCCGGAATGACAGGCTGGACCGCAAAGCGACGCATCCGCGCACAAAAAAGCCCGCCCGGAAACAGGTTCCGAGCGGGCAGTTCAGTAGGGCCGGTTCCTACCGGCCAGCTGATTTCAACGCTTCCAATTCAGACATCGGCCGGTAGGAACCGGCCACGGTCTGCGATTGATCACAGCCCAGAGACCTTGATGATCTGGCCAGCGGGTTCGTTGCTGCCTTCTGCAGCCGTTCCGAATACGGCGATGTAGGCGTTGCCTTCGCCGTCAAACGCGATGCCCGTCGGCTTGTCGAGATCGAGGATCTTCTTTGCCGTTGCCGCGGTCGCGTCCTGCTTGCCGAGATTCAGCTGGTAGAGTGCTCCCTTGGACGCGTCGATCCAGGAGAAGTCGGTTGCGTACAGCTTGCCGCTACCACTCCAGGCGAGGCCGGCAACGTCATTCAGCGTTGTCGTCAGCTTACGAGTCAGTTCGCCCTTCGGGTTGTAGATCGTAATCAGGCTGTCGCCTTCAACGTT
>JAPOLP010000539.1 GCA_029977045.1 Planctomycetota bacterium | reverse complement strand
CCATTCGGCGGGTAGTGGCAACTCCCGACTGCCGACTTGCCGGACTGCTTCAGGTTCGCCGCGAACCGGGCCCAGTTGGAGGTCAGCTCTTCGGACTTCCAGCCGCCATAGACGTGCGACATTGTCGACTCCGTTCGATGGCTGAGATTGTGCAGCATCTCCGCGACACCGCGTTCGTAGTTGTAACCCATCACGGCGAAACGCCTCTTCGAGCGAACTTTGTCGTACACGCCGCCGTTGATGTAGAACGCTTCCGGCCCGGCCATCGCTGACTCGTGAAAGCCGAAGTAAGGCCCGCCGAAGATCCAGACTTCGTCGATCTTTCCGGCATCGATTGCTTCGATGGCCCCGTAATCCTCAAGCAGTCGCGGGGAGTCCGACAGATCCGGCTCGTGCCATTTTGCCTTACCGTCCCTACAGGCGAGATAAGACTCGACCGAGTACCGGAACCCATCCTGCTTGACGGGGAACTCGTCGAAGTCTCGCCAGTCGACGATCCGGTATTGAACGAACCCGCCAGACGCCTGCTTCACATCCTCGGCATAACCTTCGGCGAGCTTACGCGGATCGTGCCAGCCACAGACCGCGTGCAGCCGACCCTTCCCTGCCGGCACAACCGGATCGAAGTTGAGGACGAGAACTCGGACACTGATCGCAGGCGGAGCTGCGTGAACAGTCTCTTCCGCAAGAAGACCTCCGCACATAAGCAGGCCGTGGACAATCAGAGCCGTCAGAAATGTCAGGAATCTCATTCCAGTCTTCCGTGATTCGATTGAGTGTCCGCAATGACGACGATCATGCTGCCTGCGATCTGCCGGGCTAGTCGATTACTTGGCAGCGTCCGATTCGGCTGCCGGGAAATAGCGCCGAGCAAACTCCGCTTCCGGATCAAGGCCTTTGCGAATCCAGGTACGCTCGTCGGCTGCAATTGTCGATGACCACTTTTTCGCATCGGCCACTTCCCGACGAAACTCAGACTCCAGGACACTCAACTTCGGTCGCTTCGAGTTACTCGTCATGTGAGTTGCGAGGGCCGAGTCGGCGAGCTGCCGATACTCGCTTCGCGTTTCCGGTTCCCGGGAAGCCGACAGCGCGGCCAGGTAGGCTCGTGATGCGAGGTGCCTGGCATCTCGCTCCTGCGATCCGCTGGAGAGTACATCTCCCAAAGCTTCCAGCAGGACCGGAGAATCGAAATTGCCGAATCGCATCATTCCCAGGACACCCTTGAGAGCCTTGTCGAGTTCACGTTCGGCAGCCGCAGCGTCGCCTTCGGACGTGCCGCGTTCGAGGCCCTTGCTTTGCAGGACAAACTCTGCGAAGCCGCGATATCGCGGCCAGATGGTCCGCGGCTTGTGCGGGGTCATCGGCAGTTTCAGCTCCCCGTCCTGACGCTTTGTCAGCACATACTGGACGAGCAGCTTCTGGTACTCCTCGCGTCCGAAATGGGCATCGGGATTGATCGCCAGGGCACGGTCGATCCAGGTGAGGCCATCTTCGAACTGCTTCGAATGAATGTAGAACGTGCCGAGGTTGGCGTAAGTCTCGTACCGACCAGGGAATAGCGTTTCGGCCTTGAGTGCCGTTTCAATCGCGAGGTCCGACTGGCCGGCCTTTTCGTACGCGACGGCCAGATCGTCATAGAGACTGGGAGTTGATTCGCCCGCCGCCAGCCGGCGTTTCCGATCCTCGATTCGCCACTCATAGAACTGCTTCGAGTGCCGCGGGAACTTTCCCGTGATCAGCTCCAGCGTATCGGGAAACCGCTGTCGCTCCATCTTCAGAGTGTCGCGGTCCCAGAGACAGGCACTGGCCGGTGCGAGGCAGCCGATCACACAGACAATCACAACAGTAACGACTCTGGCCATCGCTGCATTCTCCGTTTTCATCACCAGGCTCGAAAACACGCACCGCGAGTAAAACGAAAAGACGCCGCCGCCATCAACTGCGATCGACCGTGACAAAAGAAAAGCCCGACTGTGAGTCACAGCCGGGCTTCGAGTTCAGATCATCGGTGAGTCGAACGACCGCTCAGTTGCCGGCAACCGCTGCCTGAGCAGCAGCCAGGCGGGCGATTGGGATTCGGCGGGGTGAGCAGCTCACGTAGTTCAGGCCGATCTCGTGGCAGAAGTAGACCGACTTCGGATCGCCACCGTGCTCGCCGCAGATGCCGATCTTCAGGTTTTCGCGAGTCGCCCGGCCATCTTCGACGCCGATCTTCATCAGGCGGCCAACGCCCGTCTGGTCGACCGTCTGGAACGGGTCGGCCGGGACGATGTCGTTTTCCATGTAGTAGCCGATGAAGCCCTTGTAGTCGTCGCGGCTCATGCCCAGACACGTCTGAGTCAGGTCGTTCGTTCCGAAGCTGAAGAACTCAGCACCTTCGGCGATTTCGCCGGCGGTCAGAGCGGCTCGCGGAACTTCGATCATCGTGCCGACCATGAAGTCGACTTCGACGCCCTGCTCGGCGAAGACCGTCGCAGCAGTGTCGCGGATGACCTTGGCCTGATTCTCGAACTCGGTCTTGTAACCAGCGAGCGGAACCATGATTTCCGGATGAACTTCGACGCCTTCCTTCTTCAGGCCGCAGGCGGCTTCGAGGATCGCCCGAGCCTGCATCGCGGTAATTTCCGGATAGACGATGCCCAGACGACAGCCACGATGGCCGAGCATCGGGTTCGTTTCGACCAGTTCTTCAACGCGACGATGAACGTCTTCCTCGGTGACACCGAACGTCGCAGCCAGCTTGCCGGCCAGCGTCGGATCTTCATGCAGGTGATGCTCCGAGAGGAACTCATGCAGCGGCGGATCGAGCAGACGAACCGTGACGGGTCGGTCGCCCATGACCTTGAACAGGTGAGTGAAGTCGTCCCGCTGGAAGTTCAGCAGCTTGGCCAGAGCCTTTGCCCGGTCTGCCTGCGTCTTCGAGAAGATCATCTCGCGGATTTCGTCGAGGTGATCGAAGAACATGTGCTCGGTACGGCACAGGCCGACGCCTTCGGCACCCAGCTGGACGGAAACTTCAGCGTCGTGCGATTCCGTGTTGGCTCGCACGTTGAGCGTCCGGAACTCGTCCGCCCAGGACATCAGCTGAGCGTAACGCTGGTAGGTTTCCGACTCGTCAGCCGACTTGTTGCCGGTGAGCACTTCCATGACTTCCGACGGGCTGGTGTTGATCTTGCCCGCGAAGACTTCGCCGCTGAAGCCGTCGATCGAAATCCAGTCGCCTTCCTTCAGCACGGTGCCACCGACAGTGACGGTTCCGGCTTCGTAGTCAATGGCCAGAGCCGAGCAGCCGCAGACGCAGGTCTTACCCATCTGGCGGGAAACCAGAGCGGCGTGCGAGGACGCTCCACCGAACGCGGTCAGGATGCCTTTGGCAACCTTCATGCCGCGAAGGTCTTCCGGGCTCGTTTCCTTGCGGACCAGGATCAGCTGCTTGTCGTTGTCAGCGTTCCACTGCTCTTCAGCATCGGATGCGTGGAAGACGATCTGGCCGGTCGCGGCACCCGGGCCAGCGTTGATGCCCTTGGCCAGCAGCTTCTCTTCTTTTTCGGCAGCAGCTTTGGCGGCCGGATCGAAGATCGGCTGCAGCAGCTGGTTCAGGTCGTCGGCCGGGATACGGCGTTTTTCGAGAGCCGTCTTCTTGTCGATCAGGCCTTCATTGACGAGGTCGACAGCGATGCGGACCGCGGCGAAACCGGTTCGCTTGGCGTTACGAGTCTGGAGCATCCAGACCTTGCCACGCTGCACGGTGAACTCGATGTCCTGGACTTCCTTGTAGTGCTGCTCCAGCGTCTTGCCGATGTTGTCGAGCTGGGCGAACGCTTCCGGAGCGTCCTGAGCCAGCGTCTCTTCGATACGCTTCGGAGTCCGCGTTCCGGCGACGACGTCTTCGCCCTGAGCGTTGATCAGGTAGTCGCCGCAGAAGCCGGGGATACCGACCGAGCAGTTACGCGTCAGGCCGACGCCCGTCGCACAGTCATCGCCGAGGTTTCCGAAGACCATCGCCTGGACGTTGGTCGCGGTGCCCCAGCTGTGAGGAATGCCGTACTGACGGCGGTAAACGACAGCTCGGTCGTTGCCCCAGCTGCCGAAGACGGCGCCGATGCAGCCCCAGAGCTGTTCCCGCGGATCATCCGGGAAGTCGATACCAGCGTGCTCTTTGATGACGGCTTTGAACTGAGTGACGATCTCTTTCAGCGTGTCGACGCTCAGGTCTTTTTCGTGATCGACGCCGGCTGCTTCGCGAGCCTTGTCGAGGATGTCTTCGAAGTGGTCGGGATCGTTCTTCGATTCCGGCTTCAGGCCAAGGACGACGTCGCCGTACATCTGGATCAGGCGGCGGTAGCTGTCCCACGCGAAGTGTTCGGCACCAGCCTGCTTGATCAGAGCGTTCACGACGGTTTCGTTGATGCCGATGTTGAGGACGGTGTCCATCATGCCCGGCATGGATTCGCGGGCTCCCGAGCGGCAGGAGAGCAGCAGCGGGTTCTCGGAGTCACCGAACTTCGCGCCCATGCAGGCTTCGGCCTTGGCGATGGCTTCTTCAACCTGAGCCTTCAGTTCCGGCGGGTACTGGCGATCGTTGTCGTAGAAGTAGGTGCAGACTTCGGTGGTGATCGTGAAACCGGCCGGAACCGGCAGGCCAATGCGGCTCATTTCAGCCAGGTTGGCTCCCTTACCACCCAGCAGCGGCTTCATCGACGCTTCGCCGTCAGCCTGACCATCACCGAACGAGTAGACGTACTTGGTCTCAGACATTTCGATCACTTCCTCAGTATGACTGGCCGCCGAGGCGACCGCTTGAAAAGGGCGAGTGGTCCGCT
>JAPOLP010000026.1 GCA_029977045.1 Planctomycetota bacterium | reverse complement strand
GCCTCTACGACGACACACCGCTTGACGAATTCATCAAGGATGTCAGCCGCGACGCCTTTGTCCGCCTGGAATGGCTCAGCTGGGGATTCAAGAAGCCTGGCAACCAGCCGCTTGGCTCGCAGATTCTCAGCACAACCGACCCGCGCGAACCGTTTGACATTACGGTTGCCGGCACCAACTTCGGCGATGCCCATGTCGAAACACTTGATGGCATCAAAGCCGACCAGGTCAGCGGCATTCGCGGAGTCATTGGTCTGCCACTGGCGCAGGGCGACGTCGAAGCAAGCATCTTCTACTTCGAGAACTTCAGTGACGGCACGCTGGTTGATGGCAGAGACGGAATCGGTTTCGAAGCTGTCTCCGGCGATCCAACGACCGTGCAGTTCGTCGCGACCACGACACTGACCAACGGCCAGGTCGGCAACAATGCGTTTCTGTACGACAACTCGTTCTCCACTCATTACGAATCCAAGCTGTGGGGCAGCGACGTCAACTACGTCTTCGATGCAGCGTTGTCCGAGCCATTCATTCAGATTCGTCCCATGTTCGGATTCCGCTATCTTGCGATCGACGAACACCTCAATCAGGTCGGCGTGTTCGATGGACAGGGACAGCTGACCCCGGCTCAGATCGTTCGATCCGTGATCAGCTCGGATTCAGAGAACAACGTCTACATCCCGCAGATCGGGATGCGTATTGAGTCTACAAGCCGGTGGCTGACAGTCGGTGTTCAGCCAACATTCGGCATGGGCGTCAATCAGTATCGCGGCACAGTCTTTACTGAATCGCTGAGATCAGTCGGCGACCCTCACACGGAAACGACCGAGAGCGGCGAGAAGCTGTCCGTATCCGGTGAGCTGGCCGTTTATGGCAAGCTGCATGTCAACAAGCACGTTTCACTGACGGTCGGCTACACATTTCTGTTCATCGACAACGTCACGCGAGCCCACAACAGCATCCTGTACAACGACAATGGCCAGAACGTGGACCCAGCGGTCGTCGCCAAACCGGCCTTCGATCTGATGTATTACCAGGGGCTGAACGTCGGTGGCGAAATTCGCTACTGACCGTCTATCGAGAAGCAATCAGCCCGAAACGCTCGACAGAATCAACAGGTTCTGTCGAGCGTTTTGCGTGCGCCGTGCCTGGTTTGCGTCGCCGCTCGAGCACGGCCAGAATCACGCCTGACTGACAAAGAAGGATTCCATCTCCTGGAGACACACTGACCATGTCCTCGCTGGAAGAACTGCTTGCCGCTGCCGGACCGGACGTCCCCTCACGGCCGCGCCGCAACAGAAAATCGTCTGCCATCCGCTCGATGGTCCGCGAAACGCGACTCGAAACGGCTCAACTGATTTACCCGATGTTTCTGCACGCCGATGCGGATGACGTTCCCATCGCGTCGATGCCCGGACAGACACGCTGGTCACTGAAAGGCCTGGTTGGTGAAGTCCGCCGCGTCGCTGGACTAGGCATTGATAAGGTCGTTCTGTTTCCGAAAGTCGACGAGTCACTGAAAACTGAAACCGGCGAAGAAGCTGCCAACGACGGCGGATTGATTCCGCAGGCCATCCGAGCGATTAAGGACGCGTGTCCGGACACCTGTGTCGTGACCGACGTCGCCCTCGACCCGTACAACTGCGACGGGCACGACGGCATCGTTTCCTCAGCCGGCGTCATTCTGAACGACGAAACGATCGAAGTCCTGTGTGCTCAGGCGGCGTGTCATGCGCGAGCCGGCGCGGACATCGTCGCTCCCAGCGACATGATGGACGGCCGGGTCGGCGCGATCCGCACGCAGCTCGACGCCGAGGGCTACACCGACGTTTCCATCATGGCCTACACCGCCAAGTACGCCTCGGCGTTCTACGGGCCGTTCCGTGGAGCACTCGATTCCGCTCCCAAAGCCAGTGGCAGCAAACCGATCCCCGCTGACAAGTCGACCTACCAGATGGACCCGGCGAATGTCCGCGAGGCACTTCGCGAACTGGAACTCGACGAAGGCGAAGGCGCGGACATCGTCATGGTCAAACCCGCCGGCCCGTATCTCGACGTGATCCGTGTTCTGCGTGACGAGACAACTCTGCCGGTCGCCGCGTATCACGTCAGTGGCGAGTACCTGATGATCAAGTCCGCCGCCGAGGCTGGCTGGCTCGACGAACGCGCGGTCGTTCTTGAGACCCTGCTGGGCATCCGCCGCGCCGGAGCCGACATCATCCTCACGTACTTCGCCCCCCAGGTCGCCGAGTGGCTCAACGGCTGAGCCTGCACGAAGACCTGAACGTTGAACCTACCTGTGAGGCCGCGTACCAAAGTCAACGGAACGACATACGCCGTCCGGTCCATCGTCCATCGACGACAGACCGCAACGCGACCGAACCCGCACGCGAGTTCCCCCCTCTCTCTCGGCAAACTATTCTGCGACGCAATGCGGAACACAAAGGCCCTGTAGCCCAATCGGCAGAGGTAAGCGACTTAAAATCGCTCAAGTGCGGGTTCGAGTCCCGCCAGGGCCATATTTCCACGCCGCATCGACTCCTGGGACACGTTTCCCCAGAGTCAGTACGCAGTCGCAATCTGCGGCTTTCCTGTTCTGCGTCATCACTCAGGTGAGAGATGACAGCTCTCGACGACATGATTCTGCTCGCTGGTGCTGAGACAGGCCGGTTTGCCATCGGGACTCGGGATCATTCCACGGCGATGGGGACATCGAACGTCCTTCCTTCTTCGGCGGCCAGAATGATGCGGAAGCGGATGACGACCTTCTTGACGTCCTTTGGAATCGCGAGTGCTCCCTGCGCGTAGTGTGCGGGTTCTTCTTCGGTCGTCGGCTCGTAAACGGTCGCGACTTCTTCAGCCAGAACGGTCTGGCCGTCGGCGCTCACCAGCGAATTAAAGACTTTGGCGTCGTCGACCGGCTTTCCGTCGCGCACGATCGAGACCGCCGGTTCGACCTCCTCGCCTGCGTGCAGATGCTTGCCGTGGTGGCCCAGCAGGAGAGTCGTGCCAGAGTGTTCGACGGGTTCGCCTTCCCAGACGAGGGCGTCGTCTTCGCCGTGTGAATGGCCGTGAGCGTGTCCGTGGGCTCCACCGTGAGACTCGCTGAACTCACCCTGCGAGGGCTTACCGTCGATGAGCCCCAGGACCGTGCCGTCGAAGTCGGCTACGTTGCCGATGCCGGGATCGGTTCCAGCGAATGTCGTCGCTTTGCCGTCCTGCTCATCCTGCGGCGTAAGCGCGATCGTCATGGAGGCGACAACGGTCCCGTCGGCAGTCTTCGTCTCTTTGGTCGTCAGCGTGAGTTCTTCTGCGGCGACCGGAACCGGAGTCTTTTCGTCGTTGCCGACGACCAGCAGCATTACTGTCTGCTTGTTGTGGTCGACCGTAAACTCTGCGTGGTACTTGCCGAGGTCAAAGATCACGCCGCCGTTCGGACCGGCGCCGTGCGGACCGTGCTCATCCGAAGCACCTGTAGCCGTCGATGCATCTGCTGGCGGACTGGTTGCTCCGCTTGAACCGGTATCCGAGGTCGTTGTACTTCCGCTGTCCGAGCAGCCTGAGACCGCCAATGCCAGGACCAGCAGGCCAGAACTCAATGTCTTTATGCACTTCATTTCAAAACTCCTGTCGAAATCAGAAAAAGGGGTGAAACGTCATTTCTGTTTATGCGGCCTGCAGCAGTTCTGCGTCGGAGGTCTCGCTCCTCACAAGCCGCTCAGCATCCTTGCCGGAAAACTTCCAGAACAATCCAGGGTGAATCAGAAACTCGCAGAACGTTGAAGTGACCAGACCACCGACGATGACCGTGGCGACGGGATACAGAATCTCGAGTCCCGGCTTCTGACCGCCGACCACGATTGGCAACAGCCCCATCACGGCGGTGATCGCGGTCATCAGCACGGGTGCCAGTCGTTCGAGACTGCCGCGCAGCACCATCTGTGTCGTAAAGCTTTCGCCCTCTTCTTCCATCAGGTGGAAGTAGTGAGTCACCAGCAGGATGCCGTTTCGCACGGCAATTCCGCTCAGCGACACGAAGCCGACCATGCTGGCCACTGTCAGCGTCTGATCCGTGATGACCAGGGCAAACACTCCGCCGATGAACGCTGTCGGAATCGCGTTCAGAATCTGGAACGTGATTCGAGCCGACGGATAGAGGATCATCAGTACGATGAAGATGCCGGCCATCGACACACCGGCCAGCACGGAGATCATTAACGTAGCCGACCGCTGAGCTTCGAACTGTCCGCCGAATTCGACGAAGTAACCCGTTGGCAGATTGACCCGCTCCCGCACTCGCTGCTCGATCTCGGCGGCAGCACTGGCCAGGTCGCGGTCGGCGACGTTGCAGCGGATCGTCTGGCGACGTCGGACGTTCTCACGGTTCACCACGTTGGGGCCGCTGGCAGACGCGGGAAAGTCCGCCACTTCGCGGAGCCGAATCTGGCCGCGTCCATCGGGCAGGTCCAGACGTAATTCCTGCAGATTGAATGGATCCGATCGGAATGGTTCGTCCAGCTTCACTATGAGATCAAACCGCCGCTGACCTTCGAGCACCTGCGACACGGCTTCACCCTTGAGTGCCGTCTCGACAAAGTCGGCAACGTACTCGCGGCTGAGACCGAAGAACGAAAGATCGTCAGGCCGCAGTACAACGTGCAGTTCATCGACGCGCTCCTGCGGATCGATAATCGGCGGCGTGACGCCTTCCACCTCGGCGATGGCATCACGGACTTCCCCCGCCAGTTCGCGGAGCTTGTCGAGATCGTCGCCGTAAATCTTGATGCCGATCTGGGCCTTCACGCCGGACAGCATGTGACTGATCAGGTGTGAGAGCGGCTGCTCGGCTTCGATGCCGACGCCGGGCACGTTCTTCCGCAGGTCCTCCAGCAGCGTCTTGATAATCTCATCTCGCTGGTATTGGGCTGTGGGGTTCATCGTGAGGATGTACTCGCCGACGTTCACCGGCTCGGCATGTTCGTCCAACTCAGCCCGGCCCGACCGGCGGAAGAAATGCAGAATCGGTCCGTCGGGATTCTCGACCGTCTTTTGCATTGTCCTGAGTTGATTGTCGATCAACGCCGACGCTTCGTTGGACGCCTGCAGCGACGATCCACCTGGCAGGCTGACGTTGATCTGGACGCTGCCTTCGTCGAACTTCGGGAGGAAGTCGGCCCCGAGTTGCGTCAGTTGCCAGACGCTGGCACCAACTGCCACCCAGGTCAGAAACAACAGACTGCCGGCCCGCCACATGCTGAAACGAATCAGAAACGCGGCCATCCATTTCAGCACTCGCAGCAACAGCCCGTCGTGTTCGCCATGCGTCGCCTTGCATTGTGGCAGCAGGTAATACGACAGCACTGGAGTCACCGTCAGCGACACGGCCAGCGAGGCCAGGATTGAGACGATGTACGCGACTCCCAGCGGCACGAAAAGCCGGCCTTCGACACCGGACAGGGCGAACAGCGGCATGAACGCGAGCACGACGACTGCCGTCCCAAACACGATGGCCGAACGGATTTCCCGGCTCGCCTGATAGACGACCACAATCGCCGGTTTGGGATTGTCACTGGCGTTGTTCTCTCCCAGCCGGCGGAAGATGTTTTCGACATCGACAATCGCGTCGTCGACCAGTTCGCCGATGGCCACCGCGATGCCTCCCAGCGTCATCACGTTGATCGACAGTTCGGCTCCGGTCAGCTTGCCCATGAACCGAAACACCAGCGTGGTGATGACCAGCGACAGGGGGATCGCGGTCAGCGTGATGAAAGTCGTGCGGAGATTGAGCAGGAATAGAAACAGCACAATCACCACCAGCGCAGCTCCGACCACGAGAGCTTCCTCGACGTAGTAGATGCCGCGGTCAATGAAGTCCTTGAGCTGGAACAGTTCGGTGTTGACGACGACGTCTGCGGGCAGAGCGAGTTCCGCATCCGCCAACACCTTCTTAACGTCGTCCGTGAGCTTGCGCGTGTCGGCGTGCGGCTGCTTGACAATGGTGAGCACCACACCGGAATGCCCATCGATGCTGGCGTCGCCACGTTTCGGAGCCGGTCCTTCCTGGACCTCGGCGACGTGTCGGAGCAGCACCGCTCGATCCGCGTTCATCGCGACAGGTGTCTTACGAAGATCTTCAATGACCTTCTCTGGTAGCGGCCCCAGCCTCCCGATGACCCGGACGGATCGCTCCGACTGGCCTTCGACAAGAAACCCGCCGCTCGCGTTGAGATTGTTGGACTCAATCGCGGCTTCGACCTGCTGCAGCGAGACGTTGTATTCCTGCAACAGGTTGGGATCGACGAGCACCTGGTACTGCTTTTTATCACCGCCCATAACGATGACTTCGGCGATACCCGGCAGCTTCAACAGACGCGGGCGGATCAGCCAGTCCGCCGTCGTTCGCAGATCCATCCGGTCTTCCAGCGGGCTGAGAAACGCGACTTCGTGCAACCGGCCATTGCAGTCGAACGTCACTCGGTGATCCGGTGCGGCTTCGTCCCAGACGACGTTCTCAATGGTGACATGTTCCCACTTGCTCAGTTCGTTGCGTTCGCCCGGCAACCAGACTGTGAGTTGCGGTTGTCCGTCCTTCGTCGTCCGCTCAGCGAGGAACGCGGTCTGATCGACCTGGGCAAGAGGTCCGCCCTGGGGGCCCGAGCGGCGATGGATGCCGACATGGAAGATCTGCCCCATGATCGACGCCTGCGGTGTCATCACCGGACGGATGCCCGGCGGCATGGGCACGTTGGCGAGTCGCTCGGAGACGATCTGCCGCGCATACCGTGGGTCTGTCTTCCACCCGAATTCGATGTAGACGACGTTCATCCCCTGGCTGGACTGACTGCGAACGTCTTCAACGCCGTTGGCACCGAGCACTGCCGTTTCGATCGGGTACGTAACCAGCGTCTCGACCTCTTCAGCCGACAGGCCGGGGCACTCGGTCAGGATCACGACACGCGGGCGGTCCAGATCCGGGAACACGTCGATCGGCAGTGTGGTCGACAGATACCCGCCGTAAACGAGCACCACCACGCACGCGGCCAGCACCAGCGTCCGATGGGTCAGTGACAGGCGAATGATGGAATTGAGCACGGTGATGCGTCCTGTTCTATTCGTCTTCGTTCTTGTGGAGGCTGCCGTCTGCGTGGATGTGGTAGCCTTCCGGAAGGCCGTCACCCGACTGCGACTTCGTCATGCGGTTCAGCTGATCGGCGGCACTCTGGACGACGAAAGAACCGGGAAGCAGCGATCCATCATTGGCAAGGACTGTGTGGCGGCGGTCCTCAGCGACAATCCGAACGGGCCTGCGTTCGAACGTGTTGACGTTCTGTGTGAATACAAACGCTTCCGCGAGATCGCGTGTGACCGCATCTGCCGGAAGAACGAAGACGTCATCGAGCTTCTCGACCGGGACCATGATTCGCACTCGCTGGCCGGGCCGGAATCGCCACAGCATCTGCGTGTTGCCTTCCAGGACGACGCTGCGTGACTCGTTCTTCAGCGGAATACGAAATCCAAAGGTGCGGTTTGCAGGATCGATCGTGTTGGAGATGTGACGGATGCGGAATGTCTGCTCGATAGCCGGCCAGTCAGCCCCGGCCTTTTCCTGAAAGTCCACTTCCACAGGCCAGCCCTGTTCCACACTCCGTTCCAGCATCAGCGTCTCATCACGAAACGCCCGACCTTCGATCGCGAGTACCTGATGATTGGCCAGCGTACACAGCGTCTGCCCGGCCTGTACCTGGTGGCCCACATCAACGTTCAGGTCCTGAAGTTCAAACAACTGCGGTGACGATGCGTCCGGCTCGCCCGCCGTCTGAATCGCCTGCGGAGCAGTTGACAGGGAGATGGACTTCTCAGGCGGTGCAGGGGCGTTAACTGTGATCTGGTTGACGAAGGTGCCAGCAGCAGCCTCGTCAATCTGTGCAGGCACAAGACCTCGATTGAGTAATTCGCGACGGGCCGATTTTACCGCGATTTCCAGACGTTTGATCTGGCTGTCGACTTCGATAATCCGTGCCTGGGGAATCGCGGCACCGGCTGCAGCCAGGCGTTCGCGCGTTGCCTTCGCCAGAGCAATGTCCTGCGTGCTCTTGAAGAGTTCGGATTGCGTGACATGCAGCAGTTCGCTGAGAAGGCGAATCGTGAACAGCTCCTGGCCGGGTTTCACTGTTTCTCCCGGAAAGAAGTTGATTCGCGTCACGACACCGGTGACAGGCGTGATAATGCCCAGATCACTGCGTCCTGGCTGGTCGACGACCATGCCGGGAACCTGGATTGACTTCCAGTATGTCTGCGGCCTGATTGGTCGCGTGCTGAGGCTCAGGTTGTCGATGGCCTGGTCAGTGAGAATGATCTTGCTGACCGACTCATCTGTTTCGATGCGGACCGCTTGTGCATTGCTCGATGTAGTTGCTTCCCCGTTCTTGAGCAGCGGCAACCACCGGTCACGGGAAACAAATGCCGCCGCACTGATCGCCACAAGGACGGCAGGTACGACCAGAACGCGGAGCGCTTTAAGAATGCGCATAGCGTCACCTTTGAAAGGAAGAGTCGCGTAGTTCCCGGAACGGACAGTGCGGTCTGCGATCAGCAGAAATCAAACACCGTTCCGGATCAGAGATGCCTGAAGGCGGCAACAAGGCCGCAGGCAGAGCGGACAAAGCTGAAGCAGCGGCCTAGATCAGCAGCACACCAGACCGTTCAAAGCGCACACTGTCCCCCAGACAGACGCGATCCGCCCTTTGGGCACGTCGCCAGAAAGCATTGGCAACCAAAGAATCCCCGGAATCAGCGACCGGGATCGACCAGATGACCGAAACATCGATCGCAGTGTCTGGATTCACTCGGGAGACCGTTACCGAATCCCCGGACAGCCGGACCAGTTCGCACCCGTCCTCGCCAAGCGGATTTGGCGGGAAACTCGATTCCGCTGGCTCCGGCGTCGGGACGGAAAAGGTCAGCCCCAGAACCGTGACGTGAAGATGCCGAGCGACAACTCGAATCACGTTAGACGTGTCGGGATGTCGAACCGCATCATATTCACTCTCGCGGACCTGCGAGTGCTGGTGTGAATGGCCATTACCATGTTCATGACAGTGATCGTGGACGTGGGGATGATGATCACGCTCAGCGGAGTCGTGATCGTGCGATGCGTGGCCTGTCGTGTGCGCATGAAGAACAGCCGGCGGCAGCAGTCCCGTGACGAGCACTGAGCTACTCAGCAGCAACACCAGCAGTTTGTGACACCAGCGTCCCATCGAGATCCCTGACACGGGCTATTTCCGGGCAACGACACCCTCGCCAGCCAGTCTAGCGGTGAATTCACCAGCCGAGAACCGAGGTTCCACGCGTGGGGACGGGGGTTTGACCGACGACGGACAACGCCTACGCGAGTTTGTCATACAGCGTTGGCAGGAATTGAAGGCTCGAATAGTCGTTAAGTGGTGTCGTCATCTTGTGGCGTGAAAACAACTCCCTCGATGGCAGGTTGTTCTGATACCACTTCGCGAGTTGTGATCCGGCATTTCGGTTTCTGTCGCACGCAGAACAAGTCTGACAGCGGCCCCTCTGATCGGTATTGACCCGGTTTCTGAGGTCTGCGAGAGTCCGCGCGGAATCGTCGAGAATGGTCGTGGAACGGGCCGTCGGCGATGGTGAAATGGAATTCCCATTACTGGTGCGCATCCCCAGGATCCCGCCGCAGGGTCGCGTGCTCGTCCTGCAAAGGAGTGCAGAAACCGTGAAGAAAATCGCTCTGTTTGTCACTGCTCTGGCAATTACCGTGGCGGCTGCGTCACCCGCGACCGCTCAGCAGGCTGCTCCTGCCGCCGCGAAAGACAGCGCGGCCAGGGTTGGCTTGATCGACATGGCCAAGGTCTTTCAGAACTACGAAAAGTTCAAGGATCTGACCGAAGGCCTGAACGCCGAAGGCAAGACTCGCGCCGAAGGCCGCAAGCAAATCGCTGAGCAGGCGAAGAAGATCGCCGAGGAAATCAAGGAGTTCAATCAAGGATCTCCGGAGTACATCGAACGGGAAGCCAAGTTCGCTCAGCTGCAGTCGCAGTTCGCCGCTCAGGAAAAGCTGGACGGCGTGAACTTCAACCGCAAGCAGGCGGAGATCTTCGAGAAGACCTACGTCGAAGTCACGAACGTCGTCGGGATCTACGCGAAGCACTTCGGTTTCACGCTGGTGATGCGTTTCAACAGCGAAGCGCTGGAAGCCGGTAACCCGCAGAAGCTCACCAGCGGCCTGAACAAGCTGGTCATCTACCACCGGCCGCAGGATGACATCACTGATGCCGTTGTTGAGTACCTCAACCGTCAGTACGGCAAGACACCGACAGCGACCAAGGCGACTCCGGGCAGCCCAGCTCGTCAGTAATCGCGATCGAGCGACGTGAAGTTTTCGCCGGAGCATCGATCAGCGGTGCTCCGGCTTTTTGCAGTTAAGCAGTTCTGAAAACAACGGTGCGAAAGACGCACCACCGCCGCTCTGGACAGAGCACTTTCGCTCTGAGAACCAGGCTGCACCGGGGGGACGCCATGGCGCAACGCAGTCAGCGAACGATTCGTCGCGAGGCGACCGTCGGCGGCGTTGGCTTTCTCACGGGAGCGGACGTCACGTTGCGCTTCCTGCCCGCTCCCGAAGATCACGGGATCGTCTTCCAGCGAGTCGACCTGTCTGGCAAACCCTGTGTCCCGGCGAACCTCGAACATCTGACGCCGCGCCAGCGCCGCACTGGAATTCAAAAAGACGGCACATCGATCGATCTGGTCGAGCATGTTATGTCCGCTCTGGCCGGACTGCAGGTTGATAACTGCGTCGTGCAACTCGACGCTCCGGAAACGCCGGGCTTCGATGGCTCCTGCCGACCGGTTGTCGAATGCCTGATCGACGCCGGATTTGAAGAACAGTCCGCGAAGCGTCCGATTCTCGCCATTCAGAGTCACGAGCAGTTTGTCGCCGACGATGGAGGGATCATTCGTGCCCAGCCGTTTGGTCGGCGCGGCATGACGATCACCTACCTGCTCGACTACGGACCACGGTCGCCCATTCCCGCTCAGACCTACACGGTCAACGTGACGCCGGAATCGTTCGTCAACGAAATCTGCTTCGCGCGAACATTCATCCTCGACACTGAAATCGCCGCGCTGAAGTCGCTGGGTTACGGCCCTCGCACGACAGCGAAAGACCTGCTGGTTTTCACTGCCGACGGGGTGCTCGATAACGAACTGCGGGCCGCTGAGGAGTGTGCCCGGCACAAGATTCTCGACTGCATCGGCGACTTCGCGCTGATCGGCTGTGATCTGCAGGGCTACTTCAACGCCTGGCGAACCGGTCACAACTCCAATCACGAACTGATGCAGAAGCTTCGAGATATCGGCCAGCAAACTTCCGGACAGGCCGAGGCTGCCTGATCTATCCCATCCCGGACAAGGATGTCCCTATGCCCCAACTGATCTCTCCTCTGTCTCAGGTGCATCCGTCGGCGAAACTCGGCAACGATGTCGAGATCGGACCGTTCTGCGTTGTCGGGCCTGATGTTTCGATTGGCAATGGGACGAAGCTCGACAGCCACGTTTCGATCTTCGGGCAGGTCATCATCGGCGAGCGGAATCGCTTCTGGCCGAACTGCGTGATCGGCGGCGAGCCTCAGGATGTCAGCTTCCGATCCAATGCGGATACCGGCGTCGAGATCGGAAACGACAACCTGTTTCGGGAAGGCGTGACCGTCAACCGCGGCGCAGAGAAAGAGGACCACTGGACGCGAATCGGCAACAGCAACATGCTGATGGCCAACGCCCACGTTGCTCATAACTGCCGCATTTATGACCACACATTTCTGGTTAACGGAGTACTGCTCGGCGGTCACGTGCATGTCCAGGACCGAGCCATCGTTTCGGGAAACAGCGTCGTGCATCACTTCGCGACAATTGGCACGATGGCTTTTGTGAGCGGCGGCTGCCGCTGCCCTCAGGACGTGCCGCCATTCATGCTCGCTTGCGGCAGCGACAACCCGGAAATCCGCACGATCAACATCGTTGGGATGCGACGAGCGGGGATCAGCGAGGACACGATCCGGCTGGTCAAACGGGCTCACCGCTTGATCTATCGCGAACACAAGCGACTGCCGGAAGTCAAAGCGATCTTCGAGGACGAACTGCAGGGCGTCTTCCCTGCGGAACTGCAGACCCTCCTGACGGCATTCGAGAACCAGGCTGCCGGAAAACAGGGCCGGGCTCGCGAAGCATTCCGGAACGTCGATCTGCGAATCGTCCGCGACGACGAACTTCGGGCCAAAGCCGCCTGACCGAAACCAGCAACTGACAATGACTTTGCGCGGAAGAGTGTGATGAGCAACCTGAACCTGATGGTCGTCGGCGTTGGAGCTCTTGGCCGGCATCATGCTCGAATTCTCTCAGGTCTCCATGGCGTCACATTGGCGGTCGTTGCTGACCCTCGCGAGGAATTCGCTCGCCCGATCGCCGAACAGTTCGGGGCTCGCTGGGTCGCCGACTATCGCGACGCGGTTAGCGAGATCGACGCGGCGTCGGTCGTCGTGCCAACTTTCCTGCACGTGCCAGTCGCGAGCGAGTTTCTGAGTCGCGGAATCCCGGTGCTCGTTGAGAAACCGCTGGCAGCCTCAACTGAGGATGCCCAATTGCTGACAAAGCTGGCTGCCGACAACGGCTGCGTGCTGCAGGTTGGCCATGTCGAACGGTTCAATCCCGCGTACGTCACCGCGAAGCAACAGGCCGGCCAGCCGCGACTGATCCGGACCGAACGCTTCAGTCCGTTCCCCTTCCGCTCGATGGATATCGGCGCCGTTCACGACCTGCTGATCCACGACATCGATCTCGCGCTCGACCTCGCTCAGTCGGAAGTCGTCAACGTGCAGGCCTTCGGCGTCAGTGCGATGAGCGACTTCGAGGACGTCGTCAACGCTCGCCTGGCGTTCGCCAATGGCTGCATCGCCGACCTGACAGCCAACCGGCTCAACCCGACACCCTGCCGAAGAATGCAGATCTGGGGCGATTCGGGCCGCGTCGACGTTGATCTTCAGACACGGCAGATCGACACGTTCACTCCGTCGGTCACGCTGCAGTCCGGTCCGTCGCCAGTTGAGCTGGCTCAG
This sequence comes from Planctomycetota bacterium, assembly GCA_029977045.1. GTDB lineage: Bacteria > Planctomycetota > Planctomycetia > Planctomycetales > Planctomycetaceae > JAPOLP01. The sequence continues at coordinate 3,837 of JAPOLP010000026.1, read as the reverse complement.
CGACCGGGAGCGGACATCGAGAAACTGAAAGCCGACGTGTTCGGTCGCTTTATCGAGACCAGCTCACCCGACGTTTCGGACGCCGACGCATTGACCGCCGAACTCAGCGAATTCGTCGAGTGTGTCCGGACTGGCAATCGTCCGTCGTGCTCGGGCGAGGAAGCGACCAATGCGCTGCAGGTTGCCGACCGTATTCTCGATGAGCTGTCGCTCTGCAACTGGCGTGAGTCTGACCAGCAGTCGCGCCGAGCTGCGTGACGAATCAGCGTCTGAAAGTCTCAGTGACTTTCCATGTGCGGCGTTGACTGTGTTCGCCGGTCGGCAAGTGCTGCTTCGAGACGGCTGAGCAGCGTTTTCAGACGTGTTGTCTCATTCGGAGACAGCGGCGACTGGCCAAATCGAACCCGGTAGAACAAAGCTGCCACGTTGTTCGGGATGCCCTGCAGTTCTGCTGCCGCAAGCCGATCCGCAAGGCATCGGGACGCTTCATCAGCGAACTCTCCTGGTGTCTGTGATGCAGCCCGGGTCAGTCCCTCACGAGCCAGCAGCCTCGTAAACCGCTCGTAGAATTCAATACGCACAGCCGCTTCGTCCGGAGCCAGCAACCGTGAAAACAGACGACGCAGCACGGCGAACCAGTCGCGCAGGCTGCGGCTTTCCGGGAAGACACGTCGCCAGAGTTTCTTCATCCCAAACGATAGCGCCAGCACGACAGCCGTTCCGACAAACATCGGAATGCTGAACCAGCGTCGGGGGTCTGAGAGAATCTCCGAAATCCGGTGACTGTCGCCACCAAACAGGTTCGACATGTTTTGGGCCATGTGCTTCAGGACTTCGCTGAGCGGCGAGTAGATCTGCTGCTGTTGTTCTTCGATCGAAAGTCGAACGATCCGTTGCTGCCATAACGCGGTGAAGGCGGTACGGGCTGCGTTCAACAAGCTGCGTTCGTTGCCGACATCCCTGACGCTCTCCGCACGAGCAGCCGGTGTTGGATCGAAGGTCTGCCAGCGATTGTTGATCAATGCTTCCACCCAGGCGTGAGCGTGCCGCTCTTCGACAACGAACGCGCCGGTATACGCGCTCTGCTCACCGCCTTTGAAACCACTGACCAGACGCGATGGAATGCCGACCGCACGGAGCAGCAACGCCATTGCCGACGCGTAGTACTCACAGTGCCCGGATTTTCGATTGAACAGGAAGTCTTCAACCGGATCGATCGAGCCATCAACGATCTCTGCCTTCAGTGAGTAACTGAAGTCCGGGCTATGCCCAAGGTAGTCCTCGATGCGGTGTGCAACTCGCAAATCAATCGGATCGTCAGACTGTTCGAAGCGATTAACCTGCGAGTCGATGTTCGCTGCCAGTTGCCGCAACCGGGACAATCCCACTGGCAGTTCGAGATACTTCGGGAGCACCTCCCGGCGAATCTGCTGCGCTTTTACGTCACGATACTCATAGAGCGAGGGGCCGCGCCTCCGGCGTCCAACAAACGCGAACAGAGAGTATTCAACGTCGCCATTCCCCTTAGCGGCCTGTTCCTCGTCATCGCGCATCAGAATCATTGTCGCGACATCAATCCGCGGTCGAATCAGCCCCTTATCGATCGACGCAGCGACAATCGGATGCATCCCGAACAAGGTCCGCGTACTTGAATCGTGCAGGATGATTCGCTGTTGAATCCTGTTTCGTTTTTCACGCATGGGCAGCAGCGGCGCAGCGGTCCGGCTTTCTTCGAGCACATGCCAGCGGCCATTTTCGTAACGGCCCATGACGGACCCGCGAAACAACGGCTCACTGAAACCCAGCATTCGGCCAGCCTGCTCGACCGGTATCTCTTCGCCGGAGTATGCGTGCGAGCAACGAACCTGCATCACAGGCCGGTTGCTTTCGAGAATCTGACCGAGTTCGCCGAGCTGAACCTCGTTGGTAAAGCCGGTGTAACTCCTTAACGGTTCGTCGAAGTCTTCTTCGAATTCGTGCTGCCGTCCCACCCAGACACGCGGGATCAGGGCGAAAAAGACCATCCCGACTCCCAGTGACATCAGAGATGTCGACAACACACCCAGCACGAAACGGCTGTTGACCCAATGCTCATCCGGGTCGAGCTGAATCGCTCCCTGAAACTCATCCGACCGATGATGGGCCAACTGCGAGGACGATCCCGTCAGGCGATCACGTTGCCGGACAACCGTAGTCCCCTGCAGGGCGACGTCGCTGGAGTCTGTGTCCGCCTGCTCGAATCCATAACTGGCCTGGTAGAGCGAGAACACCGACAGCGTCCATAACGCCAGGAACACGTACACCATAATGAGCGCACCAAAGGCGCCGTCCTGCGTGAGAATCGACCCGACTGCCACGTGCATCACGCTGAGTGCCAACAGCCACCAGTACTGGCGGCCCTGCTTCGCCTGGAACAGAGCAATCCACGTCAGGTAACTCAGCAGGTGGGCTCCGGCCAGCACGCGACGTTCTTCTGCAAAGCCGCTCTCTTCGACCTGTGAATAGAGCAGTTCGGCGCCTGCCAGAGCAAACGCCACAATACCCAGCACGTTGGCGGTCAGCGTTCGCAGCCGGATCGATCGGCGTTTCTCATTGAGGTACAGCGCCAGCAGAGCAGCCGGAACGGTCAGGCCGGTCGGAAACGCTGCTTCCTCGGCCATGCTGAGCATCATCGCGGCGATGGCAACAAGTACGTAAAGGCTCAGATGGAAGACGCCGGTCATCGCACGGCCTCCCCTGTTGGCTCAGTAATCGCGCTTCCTACACGCGATGTCACCTCGCGTTCGGTTTCCGAATCGAGGCGAAAAAGCCGCGAGACCGTCGCGGGATTCGCCGGGTAGAACTCGATGCCTGGCAGCCGGTCAGCAAGATAAGGGGCATCGTCCGCATCGACCGACCGGGCCGGTCCACCTTCTGGAACCTGCAGGGCGATCAGGTCCTCTTCCGGACGTGACGAGATCAGCACAGTCCGGTACAGCGCTGACTGCTCGCACGCGGCGATAGCGACAATCTCGGAAAGCCCGTCGCAGCGTCCAGCTTTCGCCAGAGCCAGCGCGTCGAGTAATGCTTCAAGCGATCCGCTGCCGGCATCGGCTCGTACGTCTGACGTTGTCTCGCCTGCAATCAACAGATGCTGTTCGACTCCGCGAGTCTCTCGCAGATGGTCGACGCAGACCGTTGCCGCAAAGCTGACGGCGAACTCGACGCGGTCCAGATCTTCGGGCTGCGGGCGATCCGGTTGCCAGAGGTCGAGGAGCAGAATCAGACCCCGGTCGCGACTCTGATGAAACTCGCGAACCATCAGGTCATTCATTCGCGCGGACGTACGCCAGTGAATGTCTCGCGGGTTGTCGCCGGGACGGTAATCACGCAGATGGTGGAATTCATCCTCAAACATGCCCCGCTGCGTCTGCTGCCGCGTGACCATTTCAGCGGCCAGTTGGGCCTTGCGTCGCCACGCAGGAGTCAGATAGCCGATCTGCGGATGCACAATCAGCTCGCCGCGCACATCGGTGATGAAACCGCGTTCGACCAGCCCCAGAGGAAACCGCGTCGAGACTTCCAGCGGTCCGAACAGATACCGACCACGGCGATTGAGCCTCAGTCGGTACCGCGCTGTCCGCTCCTGCCCCGGACGGACACTCGCGAAAAGTACTGCTGGTTCGAGCACGGAATCGTCGGTCACTCGTAGCGTCTTCTTCTCCTCGCGGCCCACGCGGTCCCGAACGAGCATCAGCCAGGACGAGAACCACAGTTTGCGGTTCTGCATCGTGACTTCGACGGAAAGCAGGTCGCCTGCCATCGCTCGACGTGGCAGGCGACGATTCAGGCGATTGT
>JAPOLP010000150.1 GCA_029977045.1 Planctomycetota bacterium | reverse complement strand
CCGATGGGCAAGGAAGATTCATCGCTGAAAGGTCGCGGCCAGCGGCTGATCGTCTTCAAGGGCGACCAGATCAGCGTCGCTGACTTGATTATCGGCAAGGAAGTTCCTGATCGAAGTGGTGAGCACTACGTCCGCGTGAAGGACGAAACGGACACCTGGATCTGCAAGCTGGATGTGCAGCTTTCGACGAAGTTCGGCGACTGGGTTGAAGCGGACCTGCTGAAGATGGAGCGCGACGACCTGACGAAGCTGGAAGCAGTGTCGACGGTTGTTGGGCCAGAGGGCGTTTCACAGAAACAGGAAGGCGTACTGACTCGCGAGAAGTCCGCTGATCCGTGGGCTCTGAATGGCCTCAACGACGAGACCGAAGAAGTCAACACGAGCGACATCGGGACGATGGTCACGACGCTCGACAACCTGAAACTGACTGGCATTCGCCGCCGACCGCGTTCGCCGATTCCGGGCGTCGATGGCCCGCTGCTGCTTAACGACCTGACGTTCAACGTGCCGGAACAGCTTCGCAATAACCCCGACGTTGATCGTCAGCTTGAAGCTGCTGTGCAGCAGGAGCTGAGTGAAAACGGCTTCCTGATGTACCGCGATCCCGAATCCGGGCGCCGGCGTCTGCTGTCCCAGGGCGGCGAGCTGATCGCCGCGACGAATGGAGGCGTCGAGTATCACCTGCACTTCGGCAGCTCGTTCACCGGCACCGAAGAGGAGATTGAGATCGGCAAGTCGTCGTCTAAGGACGGCGATGCGGAAGAGAAAGCCGAAGAAGAGAAACCGGCTGGACCGGAAGAAGCAGACGGCAAGGCCGACGAGAAGGAAGCGGACGACGAAGACTCGGACAAGTCGGAGACAACGGAAAGTCGCTACCTCTTCGTGCGTGCTGTTTTCAATGAGACACTGCTGGGCGACAAGCCGGCCGAACCCGTCAAGCCGGCTCCGCCAGAGGGCGTCGAAGTCGACGATAAGGGCGACGTAGTCGAAGCCGAAAAGAAGGCCGATGACGCCGACGCAAAGAATGCGGACGACGAAAAGGCCGACGGAGACAAGCCGGAGAATGAGGAAGCTCCGAAGCTGACCCCCGTTGAGATCTACAAGAAGGAGATCGCTCAGTACCGCAAGGATCTGACGAAGTACGAAAGCGACCTCAAGAGCCATGAGAAGAAGGTCAAGGATGGCGAGGAAGCGGTCACGTTGCTCAACGATCGCTTCGCCGCCTGGTACTACGTGATCTCTGCCGAGGACTTCGGCAAGCTGCGTCTGAGCCGCGAGCAACTCGTAAAGGCGAAGGAAGTCGAAGCGAAGGACGACGGAGATTCGGCAACTCCTGACGCCGGCGCTCCTGCGGCAGCTACACCGTCAGACAGCCCGGCTCCCGCGAAGGACGAGTCGACTGAGAAGCCGACCGCACCAGCCGCTGCCGCGACTGCAAAGCCTGCGACCGAGCAGCCCGCCACCGAGAAGGCTGCTGATGAGAAGCCCGCAGCTGATAAACCTGCGGATGGCGAAGCAAAGCCGGCTGCGACAGAACCCGCTCCGAAGTCGGACAGCGACGCTCCGGCTGCTCCAGCGAAACCTGCGGACGAGAAGCCGGCATCGGGTGACAGCCAGTAGGCTGCCTTTCCGGTTCAAGCGGTCCAGCCTGACACGCTGTCTCCGGTCAGATCGGCCTGAACGAACCCGTTGGCTCCGCAGCCAGCGGCGGGATGTCGCTGCTGCTGGCAAGTGACGGAACGCGGGCGTATCGTCTGTGGATTCCAGCTCCTTCCGCGTTCGCAGAGAGTCCGCGTCATGTCCAACGCCGCCGAGGTCATCGATCTTCACAAGTGGTACGACCTGGGTTCGGTCGTTGTGAAAGCGCTGCGGGGCGTGTCGCTGGAAGTCCCAAAGGGGGATTTCATCGCGATCATGGGCTCGTCGGGGAGCGGCAAGAGTACGCTGCTGAACCTGCTGGGTGCTCTCGACCGTCCAACGCATGGCGAGTACATCCTCGGGGGCCAGAAGGTCTCGCAGCTCACTGACGAAGAGCTGTCCGAAGTTCGCAACCGGCTGATCGGCTTCATTTTTCAGTCGTACAACCTGATTGCTCAGTACACGGTTCTGGAAAACATCGAACTGCCACTGCTGTATCGGGCGAAGGGTGGTGGCATAAACGCGAAAGACCGTGAACGGGTTCGCGAGCTGGCAGCGATGGTTGGTCTCGGCGACCGCATGGACCATCGACCGTTTCAGCTTTCCGGCGGCCAGCAGCAGCGCGTCGCCATCGCACGAGCACTCGTCAACGACCCCGAAATTATCCTTGCCGACGAGCCTACGGGTAACCTCGACTCGGCGACCGAGGAGGAAATCATGGGGATGCTGAAGTCTCTGAACAAAGAAGGGCGAACCATCATCATGGTGACGCACGAGCCCGCAGTCGCGAAACAGGCTCACCGGCAGATATACATGAAGGATGGTGTGATTGCGGGCACGGGAGTATTCCCCGGCCACGAAGCGGTTTGACAGACGCAAACACACGTCATCCTGTCTTCGCCAGAATCAACGCGATTGCCGCTGAAGTGCAGTCGTTTCCGCTCACTTCACCAGGGCTTTCCCGCTTGTCGGCCTGGTAAATCCAGTGCAGAATGGCGTTGCCACTCAGCAACCTCTTGAGAGCAGTTCCGTCGCGAACAGGCCAACGTTCGTCAAACGGGCATCTCCCCATCAACTGACTTCGCCGAGTCCATTCCGTCTGACCGAGGAATGATCAAGCAGGTTAGTGTGTTCCCATGTGGGCAGCTGGAGTCGCTGGAGAGTGAGGCGTTTTCGCTGTCGCTCTCTGTCACAGCTCCGACGGGTCCTTCCCCTCGGCTGCAAGCAGAGCAGTCGTCGATCCGCGGGTTGATTCAGGCCACAGCAAACCAGCTTCGTTGTCTTTCGGCAAAGCTGGCTGAGCGATGGCTTCTTTCGACGGGCCAGAAAGACAGAACGGGAGACTGCGTGTCACGACTGATTGACGAACGCCACTCGCGATATCCGAAGTACGAGGCCAGCGGGTCGGCTGTAGAACTCGGAGAACAGCACGGAGAGCAGGCACGGCTGCGTATCACAGCCTTTCTGGGCTGGTTGTGTGAGTCGCTGAAGTTCTCGGAACGCGAAATGGCTCAGCGAGCCAGCCGGTTTCGCGGGTTGTTCAAGCAGACCTGTCCTCATCTTCTGGAAGAGATCCAGGGACTCGCGCGCGGAGCCGGGATCAGCGAGAACCTTGCGCTGGCCTGCCAGCTCCGAGGTGAACTGGCAATGCAGAACACGGGTGGCTGCACGACGTTCGCAGCTTCCGGGATCGCAACGGTGGATGGCTCGACGCTGATTGGCCAGAACAGCGACATGGAAGCCGAGATGCAGGAGTTCGCCTACGTCCTGCATCTGATGCCCGACCATCGGCCTGAGCTGATCATGTGGACGTTCGGCGGCATGATCGGCTACCACGGTCTTAACGAGTACGGCGTTTCCCACTTCGCGAACTCGCTTGGTGGCGGTCCAGGCTGGCAGTTTGCTCTTTCGCACTACCCGCTCAAGCGGATGATTCTGGAGCAGAAGAATCTCGACGACGTGCGTCAGCTCATCCGCGACGTGCCCGTGGCCTCAAGCGGCAACTACATGCTTAGCGATGGGACCGGAGCGATCGCGGATATTGAAGTCACGCCGCGCGGAGCAACTGAGATCGCACGTTCGCAGACTGGTTTTCTGACACACGCCAATCACTTTCTGTGTGGCGAGCACGCGTGCGAAGCCAACTGGGAACAGAGCCTGCCTGACTCTCATCCGCGACAGCTCCGTGCCGACACCTTTCTGTCGGAACGAGCCGGCAAGCTGACGCTCGAAGACGCGAAGCAGTTGCTCGCCGATCACTCAGGCCACCCGGTCAGCATTTGCCGGCACCCAAATACCAGGGCGGGCAATTCGATTCTGCCGGCATCAGGCCGAACAGTGGCAGGGCTGATCGCTGAGCCGCAGCGAGGCGAATTTCACGTCTGCAGTGGCAATCCCTGTGAGCGGGAATTCGTCACCTACACGCTAAGACGCCATGCCGACGATCACTCGTAACGCAGTTTCGGCTGTGTGAACTCAGTTTCCGGCGGACTGTTCAATCAATTGCCGCAGACGCGCGTCGAACCGCTGACGAGTCAGTTTTGCGTTGATCTTGTCGCTCAATGCGTGGCACATCCCGATAAACGCGGTCGCGGCGGGGTCGTCGTTGAGATCGTGAGCGGTGAGTTCCCGCAGTGCCTCCTGCCGCAACTTTGTGACTTCGTCGAGCAGCAGTTGCAGTGCCTCGCTGTCGTTGCTGGCGTCTGTCTGGTCGAGATCCATCTGGCGGCGTTCAATGTCGAGCAGGCTTTGAATGCAGCGATCGAGACGGTGTTCCTGTTGGCGTTCGCGAGTCTGTCTCCACCAGCGGATGGCCAGCCAGCCGGCGACGAGGATCGAAACGACGAATGAACGCAGGCCTTCCGTGGCTTCGACAAAGTCGGACGGAAGTAACGGTTTAAGATCCGGGTCATAAAACTGCGAAGCTCCGTCGTGCAGTGGGAACACGGTGTGAGTTCGGGCGAAGGGCAGGCCATCGCTCATCAGTTCACGCAGGCCGATGTCCCGATCGAACCTCAGGTCCGTGAGGATACGCGTTGTTTCTTCAACCAGGTTGACCGACACGTCTGAGTGCGTCACCAGCTGAGCACGCACCGCAATCGTGTTGACCGGCTTTGCCGGAACTGCGAACGGGGCGGCGTAGAAGGCCGCTGTTGGAATCTCGTGAGTGCTCAGCGACAGATTCTTCAGTGTCAGCGCCTCGGGATAAGGGACGCCCAGGACGCGAATCAGCGGCTTGCCGTCTTCCGTTAATGCTGCGAGTTTCTGAAGGAACTCGGCATCCAGCCCGACGGTGACCAGAGCGGCATCGAGTGAACCGTCGCGGAAGCCTGCCTGAATCTGTTCGTAGTCGAAGTAGCGAGCGGCGATGTCACCGTCTTCGATCGACAGGCCGACATGCTCGAGCACGATGGCGGCGGTCGCGTTGTCGCCGGATTCGTGCGGACCGACCGAAACGGCGTGACCTTTCAGATCAAACGCTGACTGAATTCCGGAGTCGTGGCGAACGAGTAACTGCACGACTTCTGAGTAGACACTGGCGACGGACCGGAATGGCGTTGATTTACTGAGCGAGAGATCGACAGCTTCCGGTTGCACGAGCGCGAAGTCGACCTTGCGCTCTCTCAGGAGGCTGAGATTGGTCAACGAGCCGCGGGATTCGACGAACTCGACGTTCAGCTGCAGCCGTTCTTCCAGGGCATGGCCGAGCGCTTCCGACACCTCGCGATATCGACCGCCTGCGCTGCCGGTTGCGATACGGACGACCGTCGGTAACGCCGTCCAGTGAAGCCACAACTGGCGTGCCACGACGGGGATTGCGACCAGCAGGCAGAAGATCGCGATCCTGAGACGCAGCGAGGAGCGAGGAGACGCGGTGGGAGGCTGGTCGTGCGCCGTCATGGGCGGGTCCTGCGAAAGTGAAAACTGTTCCGACGCGGCAATCGCAGATTGTGGCAGCCGGGCAGCTTGCCTTCGAGCCTTATCGAGAGAGGTGAAAATCCTGGTCACTCTGCAATTGCCGGGTTCGCGTCTGCACCGCGACGGGCCTCCGTATTGACAATGGTTCTCGGACTGCGTTACTTCGCGCGTGTTACGGGTTTGCTTAATGGCTGGTGCAGATGCGAGTGCTCACTGCAATTCGACAAGTTCTGTGTGGAGCCAGCGCTTCTGGTTCGCGCGCGAAACGGATTGCTGGTTGCCGAGTGTCACCCCGTCAGCTGCTGCGCCGTTTCCCGATTCTGCTGCCGTTGATTATCTGCAGTACTTCGGTACGTGCATCAGAGTTACCGCGAGATAACGATGTTGCCCGGGAACGGTATTTCGACGGCCTGCGCGAGCGTGGTCTGTACTCGCTGGCCGAGACTGTGTGTCTGACGGAGTTGCAGCGTTCGGAACTAGCCCAGCCAGAGCGGACTGAACTGGTGATCGAACTGTCTCGGACCTTTGCGGCGCACGCGGCTGCGTCGCCGTCGTTTGACGAGCAGACCGAACTGCTGCAGCGCGGACGCGTGGTCATTGACGAGTTGCTTGCAGGATCGGTAACGCATCCGCGGCGTGTCGTTCTTGAGGCTCAATCCGCATTCGTGGCAGCGTCCGAGGTCGAAGTGCTCGGGTGGCAGAACGAGCTGTCGCCGCTCGGCGGTTCGTCGCGTGAGAAGGCTCTGCTGCTGTCCGAAGGTTTGCTCATGACGTTCGCCGATCTCATCGAGCGGATGACTGAGGAGCTGCGAAACCGTTCTCGAGATGGTGACACCAGTCGGCTCAGCCCGTACCGGATGCGCGGCCTGAAACGTGTGGCTGAGTACCGTCTTGGGATGCTGCTGCTCGGTCGGGCAAAGTTGTTCGACTCACTCTCGGCGGATCGAGCAGAAACATTGCTTGCTGCCCGCGAGCGTTTTCATGACCTGGCCGGTGGTGAGCCTACTGAATCGATCACTCTGCGGAGCCAGCTGGGGTTGATCACGGTGACTCGCCTGAGTGGTGACACGACTGCCGCGCTGAAAATGGTTGACGTGTTAATGGCCGATCAGCCGCCGCCGGAGATTCGCCTCGAAGCGATCGCGGAGAAGGTTGAGGCGCTGCTTGCTCTGGGACGGACGACCGACGCTGCTGACGAGCTGCGCGAGTTTTCCCGGAACCCGGCTGCGGCGACGGGCCGGTTGCTGTTTCTGAAGGTGCAGGTGCTGCTCGATCTCTCGACCGTCGCTGGCGAGAAAGGCGATCCGAATCTTGCCACCGATCTGCACAATGCAGCCGTCGCGTTTGCGGCTCGGGCGGCAGCGGAGTTTCCGGGCTACTGGGCGTTACGGGCTCGCCGAGTGATCAGCGCTGGCGACGCGGCTGACGAGTTTGGCCCCGAAGCCGCGCCGCACATCGAACGGGGTCGATCGTTCTTCGCGGCAGGTCAGGTCGAGGATGCCATCAGCAGTTTCCGCACTGGTTGGAAGCTGCTGGTTGAGCTGAACCGGATCGAGCAGGCTGCCGAGATCGGCTACACGCTGGGCTCCCTGCTGCTCAATGAGGGCCATTTTGCGGATGCCGAAGTCGTGCTGCGGGACGTGGCGACTCTTGCCGGGGAAACGCCGCGAGCAGCTCAGGCAGACTTTCTGCGCGCGTTCGCGCTGGCCCAGCTGTATCGACGGCAGCCGTCGCGGTCACGTCGCGAGGCGTATGTTGCCTCGCTCGAACATCACCGCAGCGCGTATCCCGAAGCCGAGAGCTACGGCGAAGCGACCTGGATGCTGGCGAGACTTCAGGAACTGCGGCTGCAGACCACGCTGGCTCTGCGGCTGTATTCGGAGATCCCGGACGAACATGCCCGGCATCCCGAGGCCGTCGTCGCAGTGGCCCGCTGCGGGGAAACGGTTCTCGACCGTCTGCGGAAACTCGAAAAGCCGCGGGCTGACTGGGAAGCAGCAATCATGGGCGAACTGGCCGCGCACGTCCGGCAGCTGACGAACAGCGACGCTCCACTGACGCCGCATCAGGCGGAGTTGCTGCTTCGCACGGCCCGCCTGTTACTGGGTTTCGAGCAACCTGACTTTGCATCCGCAGACCGGCTACTCGATCGAGTGCTTGATGCTCAGCCTGCCTCTGCCGTAACGACCGGCGATCCCGCAACCGAGCTGGTCGGTGCGCAGGCTTCGATCGCAGCCATTCAACAGACTGCTTCGGCGCTCAAGGTCGTTTCGCTGTCGGGGATCGGGCAGCAGCTGGAAGCGCGGCTGCTGCTGACGCGAATCGGAACCTCGCAACCGGATTCGCTTGCCGACGTGCTGAAGGTGCTCGGCGACGCGTCGGCGGGAAACATTGATGCGGAAACCAGTGCCTCGTTTGGCGAGCTTCAGGTGCGGGCGATGGAACGGTCATCCGTGGACATCGACACGTTGTCCATCACGCGGCAGATTCCGCTCCGGCTGGCTCTGGCTGACGCTCACGAGCAATCGCGGATGCCTGGTTCCGCCGCTCGGGAACTTGCGATTGTTGCCCAGGCGCGCCCGGACGACGAGTCTCTGAAGCGACGCCTCGCCCGCCTGCAGCTGGCCAGTGGCGAACGGCAACTTGTTGAGCAGGCGAAGGTTGCCTGGCGCGGTTTCGAGCGACAGGCCAAGGCCGGGACGAACGACTGGCTGGAGGCTCGCCGGCGCGTGATTGAATGCTGTCTGGAACTCGAACAGGCTGACGAGGCCGCCAAGCTGCTGAAGGTTACCATGCTGCTGTATCCGAACGGCGGAACTCCAGAGACGCGGGAAGCTCTCGACCGCCTCGCCGTTAATCAGCAGTCGCGGTGACCGGAACTCGGTATGCTGCGTGCCGACTCGTCTTTTCAGTCCCGATTTCCTCGCACACGACACCTCCTCCGTGAGCACCTCGCCTGACATCATCCGGGAAGTCCACGCGGCATCGGCTCGGCTGGTGATTGCTGTGACCGGTGGCGGCAGCGCGGCGATTTCGCGGTTGCTGGAAGTTCCCGGGGCGTCCTCGACGGTGCTTGAAGCCGTGGTTCCGTATTCGACAGCGGCGCTGGTCGACTGGCTGGGGCGTCAGCCTGAGAGTTACTGCTCTCGCGAAACGGCACTGGCGATGGCGACCGTCGCCTGGTGGCGGGCTCGTGATCTGGCGCGGCGCGGCGGAGTGGACGTCGAAAACTGCCTGGGCATCGCCTGCTCGGCTTCGCTGGCCAGCGACCGTCCGAAGAAAGGTGACCACCGCTGCTGGATCGCCATCGAGACCGCGACCCATTCGCGGATCGTCAACCTGACACTCAGGAAGGGCCAGCGTGACCGGCAGTCCGAAGAGCAACTGGTCGCCGATCTGATTCTGCGATCGATCGCCGAATGCTGCGGCGTCCATAATCCAGCGCTGCTCGACCTGCGTGACGATGAAACCGTTCTGGTCGACGTCGAGCGGTTGCCCGTCGACGTTGCGAATGTCCGGACCGGGGTCGAGTCCCTGATCTGGTCGCTGCCTAACGGCGAGTTATCCGACGAACCTCCGAGTGCTCCCACCGGGCTGCTCTGTGGAGCGTTTAACCCGCTGCACGCCGGTCATCACGGAATGCGGACGGTCGCGGAAGACATTCTGCAGGGGCCGGTGTACTTCGAGATGTCGGTCGTCAACGCCGACAAACCACCGCTCGACTCGTTTGCTATTGAAGAACGCCGCCGCCAGTTCTTCGACACGCCCGTCGCCCTGACGTCAGCACCGCGCTTCGTCGACAAGGCTCACCTGTTCCCCGGCGTCACGTTCGTCGTCGGTTACGACACAGCCGAACGGATCATCGACGCCAGGTTTTACGGCGGCACGGAGGCCGCGATGCGACAATCCCTGGAAGCCATCGGCTCCCTCGGCTGCCGTTTCCTCGTCGCCGGCCGAACCACCGACAACACCTTCCACCCCCTCACCGACCTGCTCCTGCCACCGGGCCTGGAAGACCTCTTCACCGAGATTCCAGAGTTACGCTTCCGCCAGGACATCTCGTCAACGGAACTGCGATCGCCAACGGATTTGTGAGGGTACTGCGCTCAAGAGCGTGCCTTGCTCTGCTGCTTACTTCCGAACTCGCTGCGATACGGACCTCTATATGGCAGAGTTGACTGCCAATAGTCGAGGTTCCACGATCGAGCTTATGCAGCACCCTGCAGTGCCCAGAGATAAACTTCGAGTATGCCGCCGACGATTCTTGGAACTCTGTGGAGCGAGTTTCCAGATTGCCGAGCGTCAGGCTGTCTGAGCACCGTTTACGGAAAACGACAGAGCTACGAAGGTATCAGCGGCAAGGTT
>JAPOLP010000037.1 GCA_029977045.1 Planctomycetota bacterium | reverse complement strand
TGGGTGGAGTCACGCGAAGTCAAAGAGGGCGACAAAGTTCGTACGGAAGTCCGCCTCAAGACGTTTCAGGAAGTCAGCGACAAGCTCGCCATTCCAGACAAGTTTCTGCTGATTCATGGCGAGGAAATCACCGACAGTTTTCAGCGGCTGCCGATCCACATGAACGCGACAAACCTCAAGTCGCTGATCCCGCCGCTGCATGGCGAGTCCGTCACCGAGACGATGCAGAACAACGTCAACGCCGTCGTCGCTCAGAGGGAACGCACCGGCCAGCCGATGTTCATCCACCTGAACCACCCGAACTTCGGCTACGGAGTAACTGCCGAGGACCTCGCACCGGTGCGAGGTGAGCGGTTCTTCGAGGTCTACAACGGACATCCCGGCGTGAAGAATTCGGGTGACGCCGAGCACGCGTCGACCGAGCGGCTGTGGGACATCGTCCTGACGAAGCGGCTCGCGGAACTGGATCTGCCCGTCATGTACGGCATCGGAACCGACGACGGACACAGCTACCACAACATCCCCAGCCGCGCCAGCGAGCCCGGTCGAGGCTGGGTGATGGTCCTCGCCGATGAACTGTCACCCGACGCCCTGATCGAGGCGATGGAACGTGGCGACTTTTATGCGTCGTCCGGTGTCACGCTCGAATCCGTGACCTCGTCCAGCGAGCGGATTGACGTTGAAGCCGCCGAGATCGAAGGCGTCGACTACAAAATCGAATTCATCGGAACGCTTGCCGGATACGACGCCAAGTCCTAACCAGTGCTCGACAAGAACGGCAAGGAGATCAGGGCGACTCAGCGGTACAGCGATGATATCGGCAAGGTGCTGAAAACCGTCGAGGGTCGCAAGGCCTCGTACGAATTCCAAGGCAACGAGATTTACGTCCGCGCGCGAGTCATCTCGACACGCAAGCATCCCAACCCGTCCGAAATCGACGACTTCGAGCAGGCCTGGATCCAGCCGGTCGTCGGCAAGGCTGTCAAGTAGGGCCAGTTACCACCGGCCACTAAGTCTGCGCTGCGGCTGAAAGTGAATCGCCATGCGAAGCCGACTGACACCCACAATCGTCATCGTTATTTCCGCACTGGTCACCGCGTCGATCATCGGCGGCGAGCTGATCCTGCTGGCGAAGTGGGACAAAGTGGCTGCGACCTTTGGCCTGCCACAGCTCAGTACGGTAACGATGTCGGATGGTTCGGTACTGACACTGCACTCTGTGAGTTACGGCAGAAACCATTTGCTGAGCGTGCCAGTTGGAACGCAGGGACTGCAGCTGGGGGGCAGACCAGCAAACGTGATGTCCGCTAACTTTTCGACAGGATTTAACAGGCTGGTGTTCTTCGTCAGTCGTCAGGATCCCGAGACAAAGGAATTTCTTGACGTTGATGCCTGGTCTCACTGCAAATTGACGGACGCGTTCGGTGACCAGATTCAGGACGACCACCCTCAACGGTTTATCTACTCAACACGGTCATCCCGC
Source organism: Planctomycetota bacterium (assembly GCA_029977045.1). Lineage (GTDB taxonomy): Bacteria > Planctomycetota > Planctomycetia > Planctomycetales > Planctomycetaceae > JAPOLP01. The sequence goes on along the minus strand of JAPOLP010000037.1, from coordinate 13,852 downwards.
TCGGAAGGACGGGACCGCGGTCCCTTTCCGCCACTCCCAGCGAACGACCCCAGCATGCCGCGCGACGAGCGACGAATCATTCTTGGAATCCGGCTACAGCCGCGGCGGCTCCCGGCAAATCCTACGCTCGACTTCTTTGATACTTCCGGCAACAAGGTCGCATCTCTCCCCTTCACTTCGCCCTTGACGCCACCTTCGATGGAATGGCCCCAGCAGACTCTGCCCGTCACGCTCAAACGGGATGCGGTGTCGCTGATTGTGAAAGAAGCCCACCTCAAGGCCCACAAACGCAACCCCAACGATTCAAAGGACGATCCTCGCTGGCGACTCGAATGCCGGACTGAGCTGCAGGAGAACGGCAAGCCCGCCATGCACTGGAGCCACGGCATCCAAAGCGTCTCCGACGTATTCGGCAACGAGGTTTCATCATCAAACGTGACGCTTTCTCGGCACGAGGCAGCCTGGCGTGTTCGCTTCCAGGCAACCCGCCGCGTCGAAGCCGAATTTTCCGCAGACGAGCGGCTGACGATCAGCGGCATTCGCATTCTCAAAGGCAACACGTTTGATACTGACCTGATTGCGTTGCAGGGAGAATCTGCGGAACTCGTGCCAGTGGCCAGTGCAGGAATCGGCAACCAGGAATTCCACGTCGCTGACGTCTACGGCCTCAACCGCGATCACTCAACAGGCGGAACCGTTCCTTTCACAACTGACGACAGAAAATACGCGAGATATCAACTACGGTGGCGAAACACCGGAGGCTTCCAGGGAGAGCTGCTGTCGCTTGAGACGGAAGCACCATGCCTGATACTGAAGGACGCTGGCCTGCCACAGGGCACTCAGGTACTGGTCCGCACCCGCGATTCGCAAGGCAACGAAATCCACTCAACCATTCAGAAGTTTTACGACTTTGCCTACCTGGTCTTCTTTGACGCGAAACCTGATGTCGGAGAACTTACGTGCGACTTTCTGCTGCAAACACCGGCTGAATTTGAACTCTTCATTCGGCCCCCCGAACCCGAAACTGAAAACCCCTGAAGGAGTGCTCCGTGAGCTTTTCGCGAGTCCGAACGTGCGTATTCAACGTGCTGCCGCTGCTCGTCGTGGTCGGCTGCAGTGCCGAGTCCGAAGTTGCCGTCGCTGGCGGCGCGGCTCAACCGGAAACAGAACAGCTTGTTGCTGCAGCACCGCCCCGTGCTGCCACCAAAGTTGCGTCGCCAACTCGATCGGGCAGCTCAGGCGAGTGGTCGCGGTTTCGAGGCCCAACGGGAATGGGCACCAGCGACGTGACCGGACTGCCGCTGAACTGGAGTCTTGAAGAGAACATCGCGTGGAAGGCTCCGATGCCAGGGCCGGGAGCTTCAAGTCCCGTCGTTTTCGGCGACCGCATCTACATTACCTGCTACACCGGCTTCTTCGTTCCAGATCAACCGGGCGGGAGCCAGGACGATCTGAAGCGGCATCTGATCGCGATTGACCGCAAAACCGGCGACGTGATCTGGGACAAGGCTGTTAAGGCGAAGCTTCCGGAAGAAGAGCGGATTCGCGATCACGGTTTCGCGGCGAGCACTCCGGCTGTCGACGCTTACCGCGTTTACGTCTTCTTCGGCAAGACGGGCGTCATCGCGTTTAACCACGACGGCAAGCAACTCTGGCAGGCCGACGTCGGCAACCGCACGCACGGCTGGGGATCGGCTTCGTCACCCGTTCTGCACGGCGATCTGCTGCTGGTCAACGGCAGCGTCTAGAGCCAGTCGCTCGTCGCTTTGAACAAGTCGAACGGCCAGGAAGTCTGGAAGGCAACCGGCATCAACGAGGCGTGGAATACGCCGCTGGTCATCGACGCCATCGGCGGTCGCAAGGAAGTCATCATCGCCACTCACGGAACGATTCAGGCATTCGATCCGGCAAACGGAAAGCCGCTCTGGACGTGCAAGACGGACATTACCTGGTACATGGTGCCGAGCGTCGTCGCGCAGGACGGAATCATCTACTGCCTCGGTGGCCGGTCCGGTGTAGCGTCGCTGGCGGTCAAGTCGGGCGGCAGCGGCGACGTCACGACGTCTCACCGGCTATGGACGAGCAACAAAGGCTCGAACGTTTCGTCGCCGGTGTTCCTGGACGGGCATCTGTACTGGATGAATGACAGCCGCGGCATCGCGTACGCAGCGAAGGCGGAATCCGGAGACCTCGTTTACGAAGAACGAGTCGACCGCGCCGGCACGGTTTACTCGTCCGCCGTGCTGGCCGATGGCCGGATCTACTACCTGAACCGCGATGGTCGGACATTCGTCGTCGCCGCGAAGCCTGGCTTTGAACTGCTCGCCACCAACGAACTTCGCGACCGCAGCCTGTTCAACGGTAGCCCGGTCGTTGACGGCAAGCGGTTGCTCATTCGGTCCGACAAATTTCTCTACTGCATCGGTCAGTGATCCGACCCGGAAAGCCGCACGGAAGCCCGGAGCTTCCGAGTCTCAGGGTGCAACCTCGACAATCACATCGAGGTCGTACTTGAGCGCCGGGTTGGCGAAGTCGGTCTTCGCGTTCACATAGTGGAACGCGACGGCGCGGCGGGGACGGTCGCTGCGGTTGTCTGACGACTGGTGCAGCGTGTTGCCGTGGTGAAACGAGACTCCGCCACTCATAACGGGAGCCGGTGTCATCTCGTACTGCGACGCGACTTCGGCGGGAATCTGCAGGTTGAACGGTTCGCCTTCGGGAGCGAAGTGGTCGAGCACCGGACCGTTGTTCGTTCCGTCCGCGTAGTACAGACAGCCGTTCTCAGTCGTCGCGTCATCGAGTGCCAGCCAGGCGGTGATGACGCCGTCGAGATCGCTCGGGCCGAAATAGAAGTTGTCCTGATGCACCGGCTTCGGGCCGCCTCCGCCAGGCGGCTTCATGAAGACCTGGCTGAACCAGACTCGCAGGCCAGGGCCGATCAGTTGCTCGACGCACTTGAGCAGTCGCGGATGGCTGGCCATCTGGCGAAAGACCGGACGCTGAAAGGCGGGGTTGTCGAGCTTCCGCAGTGCGGGCGTCTGCGTGCCGCGTTCGAGATACCAGACGCGCTGCTCGTCAGTCAGCGACGCCAGAAACTCGCGACTCCAGTCGTCGATGTCTCGCAGCGCGGCGGCCACTTCGTCAGAGGAGAACACGTCTTCAACAGTAAGGTGCCCGGTTTCACGGTATTCAGCGAGTTGTTGTTCGGTGAGCTGGAAGTCGGACATGAAACTCGCCTCTGACAAACTGGTTTGCGTGACGTGTGATGCGAACTCGTCGTGCTCTACTGACTGGCAAAGGCTGACTGCCACTCGCGAATCTGGTCCGCACTGGCCTCGCCGCGGTGCAGGATCATTCGATAGCGGAAAACGAGCGGGCAGTCGGTTGGCAGAGTCACGGCTTCGCGGCCAGGGAAGACCGGGTTCTGCATGCTGCGTTTCTGTCGCAGGATCCAGCGTTGCGGATAACCTGGCACCGACGGATGGCTGAGAATAGTGACGCTCGACAGCTTCACATTGCTGCCGAAGGCCGCTGTCATGCTGAGCCACGGGCTGGGATCGACCGACGTGTTCTGTGGCTGCGCGATGCCCCAGTCAGTGAGAAACGTCAGGCCTTCGGGCAGTCGAATGCGTGGTGAGAACCCGCCGTAACCTTTGACGTCTTCCGAGCCGCCGATGCGAACATTAGGTTCGGCGGCGGTGAGGGCGATCTCGAAGTCGATTGCCCGGCTGTCGTTGACTGGCGAGTGGACGCGGATCGTCGTCAGCTCGCGCACGATCGGCTTTTTCACTCCGGCTTCGTCGGTCCACAGAGGCGATGTCCAGTCGGCAGCAGCGCGGAAGGCGACTCGCTGCGGGCAGCATTCGACGATCTCGACGTTGCGGACTTCTGTCAGGAAGTCCTTGCAGACCCAGGGATCGCCGGTGCGAACGTCGCCGACGGAAAGCTGATGCCAGGCCCAGAAGATGCCGCGGTGATGCAGATGGTCGGCGGGAAAGTCTTCTGTCAGCTCGTTGCCATCGAGATCAAAGAGCGGATGCACGTAACCGGCTCGTTCGTATTTGCCATCCTGCGATTTCGGAGCCCGCTGATAAGTCAGCACAGGAGCGTCGCCCTGCAGCACGGTGACCTGCTCGGGCGACTGCTCGATCCGCAGCGGCGGTGGGCAGTCATCAGCAGCGAGCGGCGAGGCGGTGAGCACCGACGCCAGCATGAAAAGAATCGCGAGTTTCATTGAGTCCGCCTTTCAGGGGCGAAGGCATCGGTCAGTGGCATCGTGAACTGTCGCAGACAGCATCGGGCTCTGACCGGATTGCTGCAATTCAATCGGGCTGGCGTTCCGTCCTTTCAGCGAGAGGCCCGACTGCGACGAGAGCCGGATCCGTCTGCCAATCACAACTCAAACAGAATGATGGAAAACAGAAATATCTTCCGGACGAGGGTTGTTGCTGTATCGAGAGCCGTTTTCGCCATCCACCGTGATGCCATCGTCCGAGAGGCTTTGCCAGACAGCTTGACCAACCGAGTTCTGAGAATGCGCCTTGTCAGCCGAAATCGAATTGGCCGATAGACTCGCTGAGCTGGCATCGGTACGCTCCGATCCGTCTTTGCCGATCGGCTTCGGCGTTCTCTGACATTCGCCTGTTTTGAAGGGTGACTCTCATGCTGAACTGGTTTGGAAACAGCAGCAGTTTCTGTGATCGCGTCGATCGTCGTGACTTCCTTCGCGTCGGAGCGTTGTCTGCAGGCGGGCTGACTTTGCCGGGACTTCTGAAGGCTGAAGCAGCTCCCGGAGCGGCCCCGACCGGCAAGTCGATTATCAATATCATTTTGAGCGGCGGTCCAACTCATATGGACACGTTCGATCTGAAGCCGGAAGCACCGAAAGAATTTCGCGGTGAGTTCCTGCCGACACAGACGAACGTGCCGGGCTTTGAGTTCTGCGAACACATGCCGATCCTGGCGACGATGGCCGACCGTCTGACGGCGATTCGCTCGATCGTCGGCATGAACAACGAACACACGAACGTGCAGTCGGACACCGGCTGGTCGGCTCGCTCGCTCGATTCGCTGGGCGGTCGTCCGAGCATCGGGGCAGTCATGTCGAAGTTTGGTGGCCCGGCTCAGGAAACGCTGCATGGAACTGCTCCGACATTCGTCGACCTGACCGGATCAACGCGACCGGGATTCCTCGGGCAGGTCTACGCGGGATATCGGCCGGACTCGACCGGTCGCCAGAACCTGACGCTCAATCAGTCCGTCAGCGAGGCTCGATTGAACAACCGCCGCGAGTTGCTGTCGGGGTTCGACCGGCTGCGTCGTGACATCGACAGTTCCGGCATGATGACCGCGCTCGACAGCTTTGCGGAACGAGCAGTCGGCATGATTACCTCCGGCGAGGTCGCTCGGGCGCTTGATCTGCGACTCGAAGACCCGCGGACGCTCGATCGTTATGGATATCCGACGGACCGCGACGCTCAGCAGTTCATTACCGCCCGGCGTCTGGTCAGTGCCGGAGTTCGTTGCGTCTCGTTCTCAATCGGTGGCTGGGACACGCACAGCAACAACTTCAAATCGCTGAGTGAGAAGCTGCCGCGTCTCGACCGGGCGATGAGTGCTCTGATTCAGGACCTCGAAGTTCGCGGCCAGCTCGACGACACAATCATCATGATGTCTGGAGAGTTCGGTCGGACACCGCGAGTAAACGCGACCGCTGGCCGAGATCACTGGCCACGAGCCGCTTTCTTCTTCCTTGCGGGTGGTGGCTTCCGGCACGGCCAGTACATCGGCTCGACGAACCGGCTCGGCGAGTACGCTCAGGACCGCCCGGTGCATCTGCAACACGTCTTCATGACGGTCTACAAGCAGCTTGGCATCGACCCGAACGGTTTCTTCCTCACCGACCCCAACGGACGTCCGCAGTTTCTGGTCGATCAGCGGGAAGTCATCAGCGAGCTGGTCTGAATTCTTAATCGGCGACCTCCCGTTCACAAAGAACGCTTTGCATAATGCCCGCCCGGGTTGACGACTCGGTCGGGCATTTTTCATGGGAGACGGGTCATGCCGAACTGCGCCTACTGCAACACTTTCATCATCTTCGGCGGAAAGAAGCAGGGCGGTCGCACGTTCTGCAATGACAAGTGCCTGCAGAACGGTTACGTGCTGACTGCCGCTGATCGGTTGTCGCAGCGGTCCGTCGATATCGCCGTTGACGAAGTCCATCAGGGCGAGTGTCCGAAGTGTGGCGGGCCGGGGCCGGGTGATGTTTACGTCTCCCACACCGTCTGGTCGGTCGTTTATCTCACGTAGTGGAAGAGCAAGCCGCATCTGTGCTGCCGGTCGTGCGGACGCAAGGAGCAGCTCGGTGGCCTGTTGTTTTCCGGTCTACTCGGCTGGTGGGGATTTCCGTGGGGGTTGATCATGGCTCCCATCCAGGTTTGCCGGAACATCTCGGGGATGATCGGCGGCCCGGATCCTGATGTTCCATCCGAGCAACTTGAATCGCTGGTGCGAGTCGATCTGGCGGAACGAGTCGAGCGCGGACTGCCTTTGCCGGGGGGCCGACCTCATAAAGCTGCGGCTTCGGTACCAGCGGTCGACGAACCAATCCCCGTTGAATGCGATGCCTGCGGGAAGCGATTTAAGGCGAAGGCCAGCCTGGCGGGTCGCAGCGGGAAATGTCCCGGCTGCGGTTCGCCGATTACCGTGCCTGAACCGGAAGACGATCTCTGGGAGGACGAGCAGGACGAGTGGGGAGGCAGCGACGGCAGCTACTCGGGCGACGACGATTACGGCTACGACAATGAGTACGCGAGCGATCACGATGGCTGGCAGGACGAGTCCGATCGCCGGTAGGCCTCACGAAGAGGTGCCCGCGCTCCCCGGAAGTCGTCCGTGTCCAAGGTCATCATTGTTCTCGGTTCAGTGGCGGCTGGTTTGTTTATCGTCGGGTTGCTGTCAGTGGCAGGCATCCTGATCGCTCGCGGTAATCGCAAACCCGGGCAACCTGCGATCGTGCCGCCCGCGATCGCGCAGAATCAGCCACCGCCTGGAATGCCCGACCCGGGTGTTCCCAATGTCGAACAGGCCGAACTCCTGCCGGATTTTGGCGGCCAGTTCATGCCTGACCGACCGATTGGTGAAATCGTTCAACCGCCTGGCGATGCTGGCTCGGCTCTGCCGGGTTCATTCGGCGGGAATGATGGAGCGTCCGAGCCTGCAGCCGAATCCGCCGTGCCCCCGCTGGCGGATGTGGATCCCAGCGGTCGGTTGTGGGTTGTCCTGTCGAATCTGCGAGCGGTGCCTGGAGGTTCGCCCGGCGGATTCCGGCGACCGTTTCGAGTTGACTATCAGCTTGCGGGAGGGACTGCAGACACGACTACGAATTACGTGCTGCATGTCACCAGTTCGCGCGGCGGCGGATTGATCACGCACTACGTGGATGTTCCAGTCGAGCTTCAGGCGAGTGGGGCGGTCGAGTTTGTGACTCCGCCGACGTTTGGCGCTGGTAGTGACTTTCAGGTCGCGATGGCTGTGTCGCAGGGACGCGACAAGTGGCAGGAACTCTCCGGCAGGCTGGCAGTTGGTGGAGACGCGACCGTCGCGCAGACGCCGCCCACAATTCAGGAGGTTGCCGGAGCTGCGGCTCAGGGCAAGCTGCTCGCGATTGCGAATCCGGAATTCTCAACGGGCAGGAGTCCATTCCCGACACTGGCGGTGGACTTTGTGCTGCAGCAGGCCGTGGAACCAACGGGCTACTATTTCCTGGTGGTGGAGTCCTCAGGAAGTCAGCGTGTCGAGTTTGACGTGTCGCAATCCGTTCGACGGGCTCGTGTGAATGACGAGGGAGAATTCGGAGGCCGACTGCTCGGCCCAGGCGGTCAGATTCGCCCTCCGTTTACTCTGTACATCGAAAAGCGACGAACGTCCATTCCCAGTCGGATACGTCGTGAGGAGCCGGAAATCGTTTCAAACCGGGTGAATTTCGCGGGCTGACAGGCCGAATTTTCGCCAGCCGATCGCGATCGGCGAGCAGCGACTGAACCCGGTCGTATCCCGGCAACGTTTGAGATGCCGTTACCTCCTGTTCCTGACGGGCTCGTACCGGCTGCTGATGCCGCAAATGAAAAGGTGGACGACGACGATTCGTTTCTGTCACCTGTTGCCGGAGAGTCTCCTGTCGCTACGCGACCGGTTTCAATCACGTGTTCGGCGATTCAACTGGTCGATGGTGGGGGGGCCGGGCAACTGCCACTGGATCTTGTACTGAGCGAGCCAGCGGCGCCTGAGGGGTAGTGCGTTCTGGTGACAACTCCAGGCAACGGGTTCAGGGCCGAGTTCGATTTGACTCGTGTTGTACGCAGCGGTTCTCCCGAGGCTGTTGTCAGCTTCAAACTCCGTTGAAGACTGCTCGCGGATCGTTGAGCTTCCCGCTGCGGATTCAGATTGTGCATCGGCAGGACCGTGTAGCGTCCGCCGATTCCCCGCCAGGCGTTGAAGTGTCGAACCGTCTGGTCGTCGCCAACTGAGCCGTCTGGCTCGACTTGCCTGTTTCCTGTCGCCGAAGCTCGTCTTGTTGCGTTCTGCGCGGTTTGGCTACAAACCGCAGTCCCATTGGGAGGGATTATGAGCCGACCGCTCACATTGCGCGGTCGCTTAATCACGGACGGAGAGTGTGATGAAGATCGAACGGCACGGACGCACCACGGCACTACTTGCGCTGGCACTCGGAGTTTCGCTGGGGATTTCCGGCTGCGGCGGAGATTCGGCACCGGCGGAATCGGCTTCGACAGGAGCGACCACGCCGTCGGAACTCGCGTCTGGAGATGCTGGTGGCTCGCTGGGCACAAATGCAGCCGGAAACACTGCTCCGAAGATTGATCTGCCCGCCGCTTCGATCGGTAGCCCTGATCTCGATGATCCGGAAGATCTGGCCGACAACGACGCGATCGAGATTAAACGCCCGGAAGAGGGGACTCCCGAGTGGACGATCCTCGAAATCACGAAGCTGCGTCTGCAGCCGTTTCCCGAGACGGATGACGTCAATCAGTTGCGGCAGGCTCGTCGCGAACGCAACCAGAAGATCGCGAAGCTGGCTCACGATGTCATCGCGCTGACGCATGAAAACCCCGACAAAGAACAGGTCTTCAATGTCGCCGTCCATCGGCTGATGGAAGCGACCTGGCAACTCGCCATGCAGGGCGACAACGAGGCAGTCACGTCGCTCTACGATTACGCGGCGTCGTTTCACGGTCGTTCGCCGAAGTCGAAGGCGGCTGCGGATTCACACTGGTTCCTGGCAAGCTTTGCGAACGAGAACGCCGTTCAGCATGGAGATACCGAACCTCGCTGGATTTCGGAGTTCGCCCGTCAGGCCCGGTTGTTTGCCGAGCGGTTTGAAGGCGATCAGCAGCGGGCGATCAAGCTGCTGAACGACGCGGCTCAGACCTGCGACTCGTACGGAATTCGCGACGAAGCGATTCAGTGCTACGCGGCATTGCGGCAGAAGTATCCCGAGTCTGGTCCGGCTCAGCAGGCGGTCGCGGCGCTGCGTCGTCTCGAACTGCCTGGCAAGGCGCTCGATCTGGGCGGCCCGACAATGGATGGCGGTTTCCTTTCGATCGCCGACTTCAATGCGTCGCCGGTTCTGGTTGTTTTCTGGTCGACTCAGGCGAAGCCGTTCGTCGATCGGTCGGCCGAGATCATCAGCATTGTCTCGAAGTTCGAGAAACGCGGCCTGCAGGTTATCGGGGTGAATCTGGATACTGACGAGTCTGCCGTCGACGCGTTCAAGGAGAAGTCCGGACTGACGTGGCAGAACATCTTCCACGCGGCTCCGTCACGCCGCGGCTGGGAACATCCCGTCGCGACTTACTACGGCGTGACAACGATTCCGCAGTTCTGGACGGTCGACGTCAAAGGCCAGGTCGTTGGGATGACGAGTGATTCCGCGAACCTCGAAGCCGAACTCGAACGGCTGTTCCCGCCTGAGAAGTAGGCTTGAAGCTTGTCCCGTCGCCGCGTTCGCGCAGAACGCGGGTGTGGCGGTCGTCGCTGCGTTGCAGACGCCCCTCCTGATCTGTTGAGATTCCTGCCTCGACCGTTTCCGGTCGTCGTTGAGAATCAGCAACTCAGGAGAATCACCATGCGTACTCGCGTGCTTAGTCGCGTTGCCCTTTGCGTCGCTATTTCGTCAGCCAGTCTTTTTGCGTTGCCGCAGAAGCAGTGTTCGGCGGCTGAGCATCCCGAGCTGGCGATCTGGCCGAATGGACTTCCTGCTGATGCGAAGCCGGTCGCTCCCGAACGCGTCAAGGAACTCGAAGCGAAGCTGACCGAAGAGCGGATTCACTGGGTCGAGGCGCCATCGCTGACGCTGTATCCGGCTCCAAAGAAGATTGCGAATGGCTGCGGTGTCGTGATCTGCCCGGGCGGCGGCTACAACATTCTCGCCTGGCCGAAAGAAGGCCTCGAAGTTGCCGAGTGGTTCAATTCGATTGGCGTGACGGCGGCGGTTCTCAAGTATCGAGTTCCGCGTCGCGATCCCGATCGCTGGCATCACGAACCTCTGCAGGACGCTCAGCGAGCGATCCGGCTGATGCGGCACAACGCGAAGGACTGGGGCGTCGATCCGGAGCGAGTTGGCATTCTGGGTTTCTCGGCGGGCGGCCATCTGACCGTGATGAGCGGCACGCACTGGGACAAGCCGGCGTATCCTCGCGTTGATGACGCTGACGATCTGAGCTGCCGTCCGGACTTCATGTGCCCGATCTACTGCGCGTATCTGGGCAACGATTACAACGACAAAGTTGCGGAACTCGGCTCGCTGGTCCGCCTGACGAAGGAGACGCCGCCGACGTTCCTCGCCGTCACTTGGGACGACTCGATGCGCGGTGCTCAGTCAGCACTGCTGTTCGTCGAACTCCGCAAGTTGAATGTCCCCGCCGAGGTTCACGTCTACTCAAAAGGCGGCCACGGTTACGGCATCCGCGAATCGGAAAACCCCGTCAGTACCTGGCACCATCGTCTCGGAGAGTGGCTGAAGTCGCGCGGGATGCTCGAAAGTCGTTGATCGCTCCGCGATCGAAACGAGGTAGCTCGAACCCCGCCGTCCAGGCACTGAGTTTGCTCGCGCCGCCAGCACCAATCGAAGCCGTTGGGCGGGCGCTACGACCGCGGAGCGGTCAGCGACTTAGCGCAGTGTGTTGAACAATCTGTCGCCCGCGTCGCCGAGGCCGGGGACGATGTACTTCTTCTCGTTGAGCCGCTCGTCGATCGCGCCGGCGATGATCTCAACGTCGGGAAACTGTTCCTGCACTGCGGCGATGCCTTCCGGTGCGGCGATCAGGACGACGAGTTTGACGATCGGCACGCCCCACTGACGCAGGACATCAAGAGCCAGCGTTGCCGACCCACCTGTTGCCAGCATCGGATCGACGACGAGAGCGATGTCGACCGGATCGGTTTCCGGCAGCTTGCGGTAATACTCGACGGGTTCGGCAGTCGCCTCGTCGCGGAAAAGGCCCAGATGCCAGACCTCGGCGGAAGGAATCAGTTCGATCAATGGGTCGACAAGTCCCAGCCCGGCACGCAGGATCGGCACGAGTCCGATGCGCTGGTTGAGCTGCCGGACTGTCGCGTCGGCAACGGGTGTCATGACCGTCGCTTCTTTCGTCGTTAGCGATTCCGTTGCCGCCGTGCCCAGCAGCATGGCGACTCGATTCACCAGCGACCGGAACTCAGCCGGCGAAGTTGACTCATCCCTCAGTCGTCCGAGGTGGTGCTGCAGCAGAGGGTGGTTGACGACTCGAATGACGGCGGGGGGTTGGCTCATATGTGATCTCCGGTTGCGGGCGGCTGTGTTTCAGTGGGTGATTTCGTTGTGTTGTCAGCGAACAGCGAGTTCGCGTGGACGCCGTCAATTGAGCTGATCGTTGCAGTGTGCGACGAGCGGTTACTGAACTGCTGCCAGACTCCGGCGGCGGCGACAACGATCAGCAGGCCGTACGTGGCGACGGAGTGCCAGGGGCTGCCGGCCTGCTCAGTGGTGTTGAGATCTGGCTGCGTCTGGCTGGTCACCGCATCGGTTACCTGTTTGCGAGCGACGGTCGGTCGCGGGAGCGATCGGCTGCCTGTCTCGAACGTTTCGGCGAGCGGTGATTCAGTTGTCGCGGAACGGTGCAGCGTGGACGCCGTCAGCGCGAACAAGGCAACGATTGAGACTGCCAGCAACAGTGGTTCGGGAAAGCTGGCCGGGGCTGCATCGTCAGATTCTGACGTCAGAGCTTGCGTCGCCCAGCCACCGGCTGCCGCGGCGAAGATCAAAGCGACTCCGGCAACCAGATCGCCAGCCAGTCCAAACAACAGCGCGCCGCCGGTTCCCGTCAGAGCGATTCCTGCAAACGCAGTTCGGTCGGAAGCCGCAACAGCAACGGTGACCGTACCGGCCAGAGCAGCCAGTGTTCCGAGCCAGTAAATGCCCGTGGGAAGTGGCCCATCGAGGATCGACTCACCCCACCACGCGGTCGGTCGAGACGCGACGGCGATCAGAATCAACAGGCCGGTCAGTGTGAGCGCGTAGCCCGCTCCGGTCCGTGATGTCAGTTGATCGAGAAATGCCTTCGACTCTTTTGCCGCTTCGCCGGCTTCTTTCGCGGAGTGTTCACGGGTCAGCAGCGCATAGAGACCGACAATGCTCAGCAGTCCGCCGAAGACGACAGTCGGTTCCACACGATGCTCCACAGACTGAGATGACGTGGCCAGAAATCAGGCCGGTGGGAGTTAAGATCGCCAGTACACAGGTTTCGTTCTTCCCGATTTGCGATGACGAAACCAGTGTCCCGGGAATCGTTCTCTGAGAACATCCAAAGGGATGTTTTTTTGATGGTCTTGCTCACTCCCATGCTCTGGAGCGATTCGGGGCGGGATCGGTTACGCTCTGGCGACTTAACAGAGCCACCAGCATGTCTGATCTGAAAGCCTGCCACTGCTGCGGACTGATTCACTCGATACCTGACCTGTCTGTCGGGGATCGGGCGGTATGTACTCGGTGCGCGACAACGATCTTTCGGCCCGGATCCAGTGAGCGGTCGGCTGGGAGAACAGCAGCGGCGGCGATCGGAGCGTTCTGCCTGTACTGGCCGGCGGTTCTGATGCCGATTCTCGAAGTCGAACGGCTCGGGCACCGGCAGGTGTCGAGCGTGCTCGGCGGGACGATCGACCTGCTGAGCCACGGCAGCTGGTTCGTCGGCGGAGTTGTCTTTCTGTTCTCGATCGTGTTTCCGCTGACGAAGATCGTTCTGCTGATCGAACTCAGCGTACTGCGGTTGCTGCACAAGCGGCTGCGGGCTCTGACCTACCGCATCATGGAGCACGCCGGTAAGTGGAGCATGATGGACGTCATGCTGCTGGCGTTTCTGGTGATGCTCATCAAGCTCGGCAAGCTGGTCGAGTTCCACTTCGGCCCCGCCGTCGTCGCGTTCGTCCTGTGCGTCGCGATGAGCATGATCGCATCGCTGAGCTTCGACCCGCACGCGATCTGGGAGGAAGAGTCGAGGGCTGAGGGGCGAGAGTCGAGGGCCGGGCGATGACGGTAGATCAGCCGCCTGGCGCCGGATCGCCCGTTCGTCGGCTTGCTCCGTCCGAGCTGCAGGGCATTGAGCAGATTACGGCCCGGTGGGTCATTCCGGTCGATCAGCCGCCGATCGAGGATGGTGTTGTTGAAATCGCCGAAGGCCTGATTGTCGCAGTCCGCCACCGAGCAGGAGCCCCTGACGGCGCGACGCTCGATCTGGGCAACGCCGCTCTGCTGCCGGCACTTGTCAACGCGCACGTGCATCTTGAGTTCTCAGACCTT
>JAPOLP010000897.1 GCA_029977045.1 Planctomycetota bacterium | reverse complement strand
GAACTCATGGCGGGCGGGTTTCAGGCGAGCAGTCTCAGATCAGCGGGTCGCGGTTGCGACGCACGCCGTTCTGCCAGTACAGACGGTCGTTCGTCACATGGCCATAGCGGATCGCACAATTCAGACAGAACTTCGTCTCGCCGTATTGCAGGTAGAGCTCGCCGGGCAGCAGCAGGTGAAAGAAGTCCTCGCCGGGATTCTGGAAATAGCAGTACTCGCGATTGCCGTCGTTCGCCTTAATGTGCGCGTCCCAGCGTTCCGGATGCGGCACGTACATTCGCCGATCGCCATCCACTTCATGGAGCTTTAGTGAGGGCGGCGGCTGAGGTGGTTCCTGGGGCGGCATCGGTGGCAGATCGCTAATCCTGTCCGGAAGACTTCGAGGCCGGTTTGGCGGCCCGGAGTTCGGAATCGTATCGACTCGGCTGGTTTGACACGAAACAGCAACACGTTGAAAGCGGAAGATGAGCGTCGTCATTGAGATTCCCGAAGAACTCTCCCGCTACACCGACGGGCAGGCGGAAGTCGCGGTCGATGGTCCGACCGTCGAGACCGCGTTCGCGGCGCTGTTCGATCGCTTCCCCAGCCTGCAGTCCCGCGTCGTCGGCAGTGAGGGCGAGTTTCATGCCTGGACTCCGATCTTTCTGAACGGAGCGAAACTCGCCGCCTGCGGTGCGGGTTCAACAGCGGTGGCGGACGGGGACCGAATCGAGGTGGTGGTGCTGGCGTCGGGCGGCTGCCCGGCAAAACCCCGCCGATCCGACTGTCGTGCCACGGCAGCACGATCCGCTTCCCGGGCATAGTTCCGGGCGGCAGGAAGACTCGCAATTCACCTGCAGGTTGGGGTTTGCCTCCCGAAAGGGACCGTCCCATACTACCGGCGAAGCTTGTCGATCGGACGATTGCGGCGACCGGCGCGCAATTTCAAGGGCTCAAACAGGGACATGACGGGCGATGGCTGAAACGTCTGGCGGCGATTTTGGTGAGACAGCCGTTCCTGACGGCGCGAAGGCGAAGGCAGCGGCGCCGGAAGGCGGCAGCAAGGACGCTCCCGGTGCAACTCCGAAGAAAAAGAAGAAGGTCGTTCGGCTGGGTGACTTTCAACTGACGAAGAAACTCGGTCAGGGCGGCATGGGTGAGGTGTACCTCGCCACGCAGATTTCTCTGGATCGCAAGGTGGCACTGAAGGTCCTGTCGAAGGAACTCGCCAAGAAGCCCGGCTTTGTCGAGAGGTTCGTCCGCGAAGCTCGCGCGATGGCCCGCATCGATCATCCGAACGCGGTCAAGGTTTACGCCGCTGAAGCGGACAAGGGACTGAACTTCGTCGCCATCGAGTACATCGACGGGCAGAGCATGCAGGACGTGATGGACTCGTCGCAGCAGCTCAGCGTTGGCGATGCCATCAACGTCATACTCTCCTGTGCTGACGCGCTCGCTCACGCGCATGAGATGAACCTGATTCATCGCGACATCAAGCCGGACAATATCCTCGTCACGAAAAAGGGCGTCGTGAAAGTCGCGGACTTCGGTCTGGCCAAGGCGCTCGACGACGAAGACATGTCGATGACGCAGAGCGGCACCGGCCTGGGCACGCCTTTGTACATGCCGCCAGAGCAGGCTCGCGATGCCAAGCACGTCGACCAGCGGACCGACATCTACGCACTCGGCTGCACCTTCTACTACTTCCTGACCGGGAAGCTGCCGTTTGAGGGAGACAGCGTGCTGAAGCTGATCCTGGCTAAGGAAAAAGGCCAGTACGAATCGGTGCGCAAACTGAACTCCAGCGTGCCCGAACGCCTGGAACTGATGATCGACAAAATGATTCAGAAAGAGGCGAAGCACCGGTACTCGACGTGTACCGAGATCATCGCTGATCTGGAATCACTGGGCTTGGAAAGTGAAACACTCAGCTTTGCGGAGAACGACGGTGCAGCGCCGTCTCGTTCGGCGAGAACTCGATCACGGGCAACGATGACCGGTGGAGTGACGACGACCGGCCCGTCGATGCCGCAGTTCCGTACGTCTGCCGAAGACGTTCAGGAAGCGAAGAAGAAAGCATCAGCCGGCGACTCGACAAACTGGTTCGTCCGCTACACAAACAAAAAGGGTGAGACTCAGGTCAAGGAGATGACCACCCGCCAGATTCAACAGGGCGTCCTGTCCGAAGTCCTCGACGTCAAGACGCAGGCTCAGAAGAAGGATGCCGGCACCGGGTTCCTGCCGCTGGGCGCGTACGGCGAATTCGAAGACCTGATGAAGAAACAGCTCGTGAAAACGACTGAGACCGTTCGAGCTGATTCGATGAAGGACATGTACGCGAAGATCGACAAGGAAGATCGCCGCCGCAAACGCTGGCGCTGGCTGAAGAACCTGACCGAGAACGTACTTGGCGGATTCAGCCTGATCGTGTATCTCATCATCGTGGTCGCGGTTCTCGGTGGAGCCATCTGGTTCATCCTGAAAGTCGGCTACCCGTGGCTGAATGAGTACATCAACAAGGACGCACAACCTGCTGCAACGACTCCGGCCGATGGGGCAGCCGAAGCTGGTACCGAGTAACCGGCCAGGCGGGTCCGAACAACGGTCGCACAAGGAGGCCAGCTATGACAGAGATCGAAACCGTTGGCCGGCCAATGGAGATCCTGCTCGTCGAGGATAGTCTGGTGGCGGCGAGAATCACGATGGGCGCCCTGCGGAACGGCAACGTCCAGCATCGCCTGACCTGGCTGACAGACGGCGACGAAGCCAGTGACTTCATCTTCAGGCGTGGTCGCTTCGCACGCGTCCCGCAGCCGGACCTGATCCTGCTCGATCTGGGCCTGCCCGGTAAGGATGGCTGGGAAATCCTCGCCGAGGTCAAAGCCAGCGACGCGCTCGCCGATGTGCCGATCGTTGTTCTGACCGCCTCGACATCCGCCGAGGACTTTCAGCACAGTGAGGAGTACGACGTCGCCGCCTACATGACCAAGCCCGTCGACCTCGAGAAGTTCCTCTACCTGGTCAAGGAACTGCGACAGTACTGGCATTCGGGCGTCATCGTCCCGGACATCGACTGAGTCTGCGTGGCGGTTTCAGTATTCGATCGCCAGAGCGACTCCGGTTGTGTACGGATCCGGATACGCCGTCAGCGTCCAGACTGAACTTTCG
>JAPOLP010000528.1 GCA_029977045.1 Planctomycetota bacterium | reverse complement strand
CTCAGCAAGTACGACGTCATCATGCTGGGCGACGTTGGCACCGGCGACGGACAGCTCACAGCCGAGCAATGCAAATTGTTGAAAGGCCTCGTGCAGAATCAGGCCAGCGGGCTGATCCTGATGCCTGGTCTGCGAGGCAATCAGTTCTCGCTATTGAATACGGAGTTGTCCGAGCTGTATCCGGTCGTCCTCGACGAAGCGCAGCCGCGCGGTTGGGGTTCGCGAATTCCGCAGCAGTTCGAGCTGACCGAGGCCGGACGCCGCAGCCTGCTGACTCGTCTGACCGAACCGGAAACCGACAACGCGAAGCTCTGGGAAGCGCTGCCCGGATTTCAGTGGTTCGCTCCCGTGCTGAGAGCCCGCGCTGGTAGCGAGGTGCTCGCGATCCACCACACCGAGACGAACCGCTACGGTCGCGTTCCACTGCTCGTCACTCGGTCGTTCGGGACTGGCAAGATTCTGTTCATGGGGACTGACGGTGCCTGGCGGTGGCGCGAGGGCGTCGAGGACCTCTATCACTACCGGTTCTGGGGACAGGTTGCCCGCTGGATGGCGTACCAGCGAAACATGGCCGAGGGCGAATCGATGCGGCTGTTCTACTCGCCCGACCGCCCTGCCTCCGGCGACGTCGTGACGCTCAACGCGAACGTGATGTCGACCACCGGCGAGCCGCTGCAGAACGGCAACGTCGTTGTGCAGGTTCTCTCGCCGGCGGGCAAAACAGAAACTGTCCGCCTGTCGCCACGCGGCGAGGACTGGGGACTGTTCACCGGGACGTTCCATCCGCAGGAAAGCGGCGACTACCAATTGACGATGACCTGCCGCGAAAACGGTGCGACGCTGCAGACGACGCTCTCGGTGCAGGGAACCAGCCGCGAGCAGATCGGGCAGCCGGCCCGCTTTGACGTGCTCGAAGAAATCGCGTCGATCTCGCGCGGTCGCGCGGTAACGACTGCTGAATTCCCCCAACTGGTCCGCGACGTCGCCGACCTTCCGGAACCCGACCCCGTCGTCCGTCGCCTGCGTCTGTGGTGTCATCCCGTGACGGCGGGCGTGCTGATCTTCCTGCTCGGTTGCTTCTGGACCGGTCGCAAGATGGCCGGCACGATCTGACGACGATATTCGCTGTCGCGGAGCGACGTAGCGGCACGGCGCGAGCCGTCCGGCCGATCGTCGAGCGGCAACCGGACGGCTTGCGCCGTTCCGCTAAAAGGAGCAATCGCCCATCGTCGTCCTTACGGACGATCGTCGGTCAGCATCGCGTTCAGCTCGCGATTGAGCTGCTGGACGATGGCGGTGGAGCCTGGAGCGGCGATCACGTTTCGCATTTCGTACGGATCGGCCAGCAGGTCGTACAGTTCGTCCATTCCGTCGAGATACTTGTAGCGGATGAGTTTCCAGCGCTGCGTGCGGAGTGCCCGGTAGCCCATGTTGCGCACTCGTGGGAAGACGGTATCCGTGTTGTACTGAATGAGAAACGAGCTGCGCCAGTCGGCGGGAGAGTCTCCCGCCAGCAGTGGCCGCAGGCTGCGACCGTCGAACTTCCAGTCAGATTCGACGCCAGCCAGATCGAGCAGCGTCGGTGCGAGGTCGATGCTCAACGCGAACTGATCGAGAGTGGTCCCGGCTTTGACGAGCCTTGGATAGCGGATCAGCAGCGGGATCCGGATCGCTTCCTCGTACGCGAGTCGGCGTTCGACGCTCAGGCCGTGCTCGCCGTACCAGTAGCCGTGATCGCTGGTGAAAACGAAGACGGTGTTGTCGAGCTTGCCAGACGATTCCAGCGAAGCGAGCAACTGGCCGACGCCTTCTTCGATTCCAGCGAGCATTCGCAGACGGTCGCGGATCGTCTCGTCTGGCGTTCCGGTTCCCGGACCAAGCGGCGGCACGCCGTCGACCTTCCGCTGCAGAGCTGGCTTGCCGTCGAGTGAGTCGGTCACGTTGAGACGCCTCGGCACGGCGTCGTTCGCGTACAGACCTTCGTGTCGCGTTGCGGGCTGGAACCGAGCAGCGGACGGGTCGGTGATGCTGCCGTCATCTCGCTGAGTCAGTTCGGGGTGCAGGGCTTTATGAGCAACGTACACGCAGGATGGCTGCTCGCGTTTGCGTTCGACGAAATCCAGAGCCTTCTGGTTAAGGGCGTCAGTGGTGTGCCCCTTGAAGGCAACCTGCTGGCCGTCCACATTCAGCGTCGGATCGAATGACGTGCCCTGGCCTTTCATGCTGACCCAGTGGTCGAAGCCGGGGCGAGCCGTGTCGTCGTTGCCCATGTGCCACTTGCCGACGTAGGCGGTCTCGTAGCCGGCTCGCTGCAACTCCTGCGGGAACGTCTTCAACTGGTGGCTGTGTTCGCTGCGGTTGGTATTGTCGAAGATGCCGTGATTGTGGGTGTGCAGGCCGGTCAGCAGGCACGCTCGGACGGGCGAGCACAGCGGCGTTGTGCAGAACGCGTTGCGGAACCTCGCACCTTCGTATGCCAGCCGGTCAATATTCGGCGCCCTGACGAATGGATGCCCCTGGCAGCCGAGTTCGTCCCAGCGCAGATCGTCGACAAGGATCACGACGATGTTGGGCCTTTCATCCGCAACAGCGGTTGATCCTCTGGTCAGAATGCCACCGCAGAGAAGCGAAAGAACCAGAGCGGCCAGCAGCGATCCGGCTGTCCTGAACCACAAACGCGAAGTCCGAAGAAGTGTCATTTGGAGTCAGGCTCCCGACTGAAAGTGGCGACTGAAGATGGCTCGTCAGGATTGAGGATACGGCTGCGAGTGCGAATCGCAAACCGCCCGACGCGTGCTGAGCGGCCAGAGACTCAATACCGTAACGTCTTTGACGCGAGCCTGACGGCGTCTCACACCAACGCGCCGTTGCCTGACCTTCGGGAGAATTTCCATGAACGAATCTCGACGTGGTTTCATTCAGTCGTTGAGTCTCCTCGCGGGCGCCGGAGCGGCGTCTTCCGGCCTGGCCGGAGCGGTGACGGCGGCGGACTCGGCAACTTCTAGTAAGCGGGCGAGCGATATGTCTCCCGATCAACTGCGAGAACAACTGGTGACGTGTCTTGGCGGTCCGTGGCCGGAGCCGTGTCCACTGCAGCCGCTGCTTCGCGAGACGATTCAGAAGGATGGCTACCGGATCGAATCGCTGACGTACGAGGTCGAACCTGGTGATCGCGTGCCGGCACTACTGTTGATTCCTGACGGCGTGTCCGCGTCGAACCCCGCTCCAGCGATTGCGATCTGGCATCAGCACAACGGCGAGTATCACCTCGGCAAGAACGAACCGGGCGGTCTGGCCGGCAACCCGATGCACCATACCGGGGTCGCTCTGGCGAAAGAGGGCTACGTGGTGTTGTGTCCCGACGCGTTGTGTTTCGAGGAGCGGCAGGATCCGTCGGGCAAGCTTAAGGGCGGCAACTTTGAGCGCTTCGAGTTTCTACGCTACGTCGTCGCCGGTCGCTCGATGGCCTGGAAAAACGTGCTCGACATGCGGCGCGCGATCGACTTCCTGTGCGAGCGATCGGAAGTCGATGCAAATAACATCGGCTGCTACGGACACTCAATGGGATCAACGCACACCTGGCTGGTCGGCCCGCACGAGCCGCGGCTGAAGGCACTCGTCGGAAACTGCTGCCTGCCAACGTACTCGGCGATTCACGACCATCATCTGCTGCACTGCTTTCCAAACTTCGTCCCCGGCTGGCTGCAGTACGGTGACACTCCGGAGATGGCTGCGCTGATTGCTCCGCGGGCGCTGCATCTGAATCTTGGCGAAACCGATGGTGGCAGCCCGATCGAACACGCCCGTAACGGCATCGAGCGCATCGCGGCGGCATACGAAAAAGCCGGAGCCGCCGACCAGTTCAGCAGCTTCATCGAACCCGACACCGGACACGTCCTCTCCGACGAAATGTGGCGCCGCACCAAAGCGTTCTTTGATCGTCATCTCAAGTCGGCCTGAGCATCCATGTGGCTGCCACAGCTTTGCGTGTGGGCTGCCACATAAGTGGTTGAAACTGGCTGTTTGATTCTGATACCGCCTGAGCAACGCTGCTACAGTTCCCCCCACCACATCGCAGCGAAACGAGTCGAGTCTGAGAGAGATGACAGTGGCCATCCGCAACACGGCAGCCGCGGATGCCGTTTGGCCCTGTCAGTTCGTTTCGAGAGGCGGGGGCGGATTCTGCAGAATTCGCCCCTCGCCTCTTCTTTCTATGCGCCTACAAAGCGTTCCGGCCCTATCGATTCGTAGTCCACGCACGGCTGGCCGTCAGGGTCGTGTGGGATTCAGCAAACCGACTGACTCTGGTATCGAGCAGTCAAGGCAAACAGGAACGACAACAGTTTCCGATTCGGCCCGAACTTCTACTATGGCGGCTGGCGCAGGCAATTTTGCGAATTGACCGAAAGACGTTGCCTGAGCACGACACGCCTGTCCGAAAACACTGCGCGGCCTCAAAGGCGAAGGGATCAATGGAGCGAGAGACTGATCGATTTCAAGTCGTCCTGCTTGACGACGACCCATCGGCGCTGCGTTCGCTGGACGTGCTCGTTCAGTCAATGGGCTTCGACACGCGGCGCTTCTCGTCTCCGGCTGATCTGCTGCGCGAGGACTGGAGCGATCTGAGAGGTTGCGTGGTCAGTGACGTACGGATGCTGGAGATGTCTGGCATCGAACTCGTGGAAAGGCTTGCTGAGAAATATCCCTCCATCCGAGTAGTGCTCGTCTCCGCGTACGCTGATCTCGAGATGGCAGTGCGGGCGATGAGCCTCGGAGCGGTCACCGTACTCCGCAAGCCGTGCCGCGATCAGGATCTCTGGGAAGCTCTGCAAAAGGCCTGTCGGGACAGCGAAGCAAATCGCGAACGCGCAGAGCGGTTG
>JAPOLP010000976.1 GCA_029977045.1 Planctomycetota bacterium | reverse complement strand
CTGCATCCGAATCGTGTTCTCGTAGTGGTCCGCCAGATGCTTCAGCACCTCGGGGAGCGCACCGGACTGCTCGGCCATGCCGACCATGTCCAGAAACAGGGCGGGGAAGAACTTCCCGTGATCTCGCAGAGCTGACTCGACATCGGAGCCGCTGTCGATCTCGTCCTGCACGTCGAGTAACACTCGCCGCGTCGCCGGGTGCAGAGCCTTCTTGCCGACGACTCCCAGCGACCGGCGGATTGTCACGCCCGATTCCAGCAGCGTGGCCAGAGCACGGCACAGATTGGCCAGCGTTTTCAGAGGAATGCGCGATCCGAAAAGCATGTCGGACTTTCTCTTCTGACGACCCAGGCGGCAGTGCGTAACAACGCAGACAGAATAACCGGCTCAACAGGCAAACACTCGCGAGACGCACTGTTTCAGCCGACCGGCGCGAGACGCTCGGTTCGGCTGAACATCCAGAGTTTTCAGCGGGCCTCAGGATGCCTATCCCACTCGTTTGGCGGACTGTTAGACTGAAACCTCACGTAATCGCCGGCGTCCGATCGGCGCGTTCTGTTTGAGGTTCGATCGCTATGCGGATTCTTCTGAGTGCCGTTTTTGTCTGCGGATTCGTGTTCGTAACCGGACCGAATTCCCAGGCTCTTGCGGCTGACCGGCTGTTCGCTCCGATGCCCGCAGCTCAGGTTCGCCAGCAGACGTTCGACTGGACGACTCAGCATCCTGACGCGACCGACGCTTCGCGAGCGGCCGTCGAAAAGCTCTGGTCCGCCCTGCCCGACAACGCCGACGCCGGAACGCTGCACGAAGTCGCGGTTAGCTCGTTTGCCCTCGCAGATTCTCGGATCGCCGAGCAGATCAAGCAGTGTCAGTTCGGCTCGCTGGCAGTCAATCAGATGCCTGTCCTTACTGATAATGAACTTCCGGCTTTCGTCAGTGCGAACCTGCGAGCATACGTCAGCCGGTTTCTGGCTCAGGCAGAGTTCTTCGACGAGGCCGTCACGCTCGCGGCAACAGTCGAAACCACCGAGCTCATCGACCCCGCGTCGTACTACTTCCACCGTGCCGTCGGCGAGCACCGCCTGCTCCAGAAAGACGCCGGGCTCGCGTCGCTGAAGACGCTTCTCGACGATACGGCGGACGTGCCGGTCCGGTACTCGTCAGTCGCCGAGCTGATGCAGGCTGACCTGATGAAGCTTAAGGAAAAGTCGCTCGACGAAATTCAGCGGATGATGTCCGACGTCGAACGCCGGCTCGATAAGGCGAGCAGCGGCGAGAAGACCCAGGACGTCGAGAACACGATCGTCAAGCGGCTCGACGAACTCATCGACAAGATCGAGAAGCAACAACAGCAGCAGCAACAGCAACAACAGCAGCAGTCGCAACAGAACGGTGGCCAGGCTCAGTCCGCGGAAGACAGTCGGATCAAGGGCAGCACGGCCCCCGGAGAAGTCGACCAACGGGACATTGGTGACCGCGCCGGCTGGGGAGCACTCCCGCCGAAGCAACAGACCAAAGCCAAGAACCTGATCGATCGCGAACTGCCGCCTCACTACCGCAACGCGATCGAGCAGTACCTGAGAAAACTCGCCCGCCGCCCGGCAGGCCGCGACAAGTAATTTGAAACGAAAAGCCTGTTGTAACTGAGGCTTCCTTTATGAAGACATTGCTCGGATTACTTCTCGCAACCGCGCTGGCTAATCCAGCAGTCACGGTCGATGTCACGACGATCGGCGGTCCCGCCGGGACTGGCGAGCTAACATCGGCGAATGCGACCACATGGACAATCAAGGTCGACGGCAGCGACGTCAGCATCCCGACCAGTGAGATCCTCGACGTTGCCCTCCGCCACGATGCTGCCCCACCCGCGACGGCATCCGCCGTGCAGCTTCGGTTAACCGACGGTTCGCGGCTTGGAGCCCAGCAGGTTGGGATCGCTGATCGGAAAGCGACACTGGCTCTGACACCACAGCGTTCGATCGAAGTGCCCGCCGATTCGGTGCTCAGCATTCGGTTCGGAGCCTCACCGTCGGCCGTCGACGAGCAGTGGAATACCCTGCATTCGCGAGAACGCCGTCAGGACATGCTTGTCGTGCAGAAAGGCGAGGCTCTCGACTTTGTCGAAGGGACAATCGGCAACGTGACCGACGCGGTCATTGTGCTGCTGCTCGACGGTGAGCAGATCGAAGTGCCGCGTGAGAAAGCATTCGGGGCGATCTACTACCGCAAGGCCGACAGCGTGTCTGAACCAACCGGCTTTGTCGAACTGATCGGCGGCGATCGGCTGGCAGTTCGAGCAATCAATCTCAAAGATGATGCCGCAACGGTCGAGTTGACTGCCGGAGCCGAAGTTCGGCTTCCTCTGGATTCCATTTCCCGGTTCGATCTGAGCACCGGCAAGCTGACCTGGCTGTCGAGTCTCGATCCTCGCGATGTCAAACACGAGTTCCGGTTCATCGATCCCGCTCCGACACTGGCCAACGATCGCGACATCTGGGGCGAGCCACTCAAAATCGGCAAGCAGTCATTCGCTCGCGGCGTTGCGATCCGGTCAAAGACCGAACTGCGCTACCGGCTCAACGGGGACTTCAGCCGCCTGCAGACGTGGGTCGGCATTCAACAGGGCTACCGAGGCGACGTCCGCCTGCAGTTGTCACTCGACGGTGAGAAAGTCTTCGATCAGATTGTCGAACCGAACTCCGATGTCGTGCCGATTGATCTCGACGTCAGCGACCGCTTCAACCTCGACGTGCTGGTCGATTACGGTTCCCTGCAGAGTGACATCGGCGACCACCTGATCCTGGGCAACGCCCGATTGCTGCGGTGACTACCGATAATGTGGAACTCATTTCCG
>JAPOLP010000031.1 GCA_029977045.1 Planctomycetota bacterium | reverse complement strand
TACTACGGTCCTTAGTAGTGCCGGATTCATTCCGCAGCATAACTTGTCTGTATGCAGCGAAGAATCCGGATAAGACCGGGATGGCGGTTTATGTCAGTGTTCAAACTGATCGTCAACTGCGGAAATGTTCGATCGCTGAATTGACCGAAATGGACCGCGAGAATGCAGTGGCCACGATCGCTTGCCAATCAGGACGGCAAGCTGCCTCGGAGGCAGGCCATCTTGATTGCAACAGGTGAGCGCGTGCCGGCTGACTTTCAGCGTCTCGAAAACAAAACTCGCCGCTTAACCGCACTTGCCCGAGCGACATTTTCCTGAGCCGCAGCCGCCGGACTTTGTGCTGCATTTTCCGGACGAGCACTTTCCGGAGCTGCATGAGCCGCTCCCGCACGAGCCGCTGCTACAGCTTCCTGAGCTGCAGCCGGACGACACCTTGCTGCCGCCGGGAGCCGTGCCTTCGATCAGGCGGCGCAGCAGTGTCTCGGAAACGCGGCCGCGAAAACGCACTCGACCGTCGATCTGGATGACGGGGACGCAGTTTGTGAACTGCTCGAACAGTTCCGGATCCTCGTTGATGTCGACCTCGACCGACGCCGGCAGCCAGCGCGAGTAGCTGCGCAGGATCCCCTTGGCCTCGTCGCACAGCGGGCAGTTGTCGCGCGTGTAGACGACCAGCGTGTCAAAACGCCGGCCACCGCGTGTCGGAGCCCAGTCCAATCGTTCCTCGCGCTTCGCGAGCCCCATGCCGGCGACGATCGCGACGATCGAAAAGAACGTCCAGATCATCTCGTTTCCGTACCAGATCCCTGGCATCGTGAAGGGCAGTTGCGAGACGCCGTCGATCACCGCCAGCGAAAACACGCCGAGGCCGCCGTACAGCCAGACCGAGCCCAGCAGTTGCAGCCATTCCGTGCGTGTTGACGAGCGAGCAGCCATGTCCGCATTCCAGCTCAAATCCGTGGACAGCGATGACGTCGATGCCTGAGACATTGTGAGAATCCTTCCGCCGAGAGCAAAGCTGAGCGAGCGAGTTTGTGTGAAGTCGTCGAGTCCGAAGTAGCGGAAGGGCGCAAGCCCTCCGGCCGAACTGCGAGCGACCTGCCGGACGGCTTGCGCCGTTCCGCTAGATGAATCTGAGCCAGTTGTCAGAAGCGGCTGGGATCACGACACTCCGCCGATTGCTGACCGCCTCCGACAACGCGCGTTCGAGCCTTCCTGCCACCGCTGACAGACACCTTTTCGATTGATTTCGCCATGACGCCTGAACTTTACAACAGCCGATTTCTGAAAGCGGCCCGCTGCGAGCCCGTCGACACGACGCCCATCTGGATCATGCGGCAGGCCGGGCGTTACCTGCCCGAGTACATGGACGTCCGCAACCGCGTCACGTTCATCGAACTCTGCAAAACGCCGGAACTGGCCGCCGAAGTCACGCTTACCGCTCAGAAAGTCCTGAACGTCGACGCCGCGATCCTGTTCGCCGACCTGCTGCCCATACTCGAACCGATGGGCCTCGACCTCGAATACGTCAAGGGCGAGGGACCGGTCATCCATAATCCCATTCAATCGGCAGACCAGGTCGACCGACTCAAGCGACTTGAGGACCTTTCGACGCTGCATTTCGTTTTTGACACCGTGAAACTTGTGCGCCAGGACCTGCCGGCGGACATCCCGCTGCTGGGCTTCGCCGGAGCCCCGTTCACGCTGGCCTCGTACGCGATCGAAGGCGGCAGCTCGCGGAATTACATCCTCACGAAGCAGCTGATGTACCGCGATCCGGGTGCCTGGCACGCTCTGATGGAGACGCTGACCGCCAGCCTGATCCCGTATCTGCGGGCTCAGATCGAAGCCGGCTGCCAGGCCGTGCAGGTCTTCGATTCCTGGGGCGGCTGCCTCTCTCCGACCGATTACCGGGAATTTGTCCTGCCCCACACAAAAGCAGTGATCGACGGGATGCCCGACGACACGCCGGTCATCAACTTCCTGACCGGCAATCCCGCCCTGCTGCCGCTGCAGTCCGAAGCCGGCGGACAGATCATCGGCATCGACTGGCGAATCGACATGGCCGACGCCCGGAAGCAGCTCGGCCCCGATCGAGCAATTCAGGGCAACATGGACCCGGTCTCGCTGATGGCCGACCTCGACACGCTGAAAGCTCGCGCGAAAGCCGTCATCGACGGCGCCGGCCCGCGAGGCCACATCTTCAATCTCGGCCACGGCGTCTTCCCGGAAGTTCCGCCAGACAGCGTCAAGGCACTCGTCGAGATGGTGCATGAACTCGGCGCGGCGGGTTAGTCGCGTCCGACAAGTAGGCCGAAACAAGCTCTGCGCCGTTCCGGCAGTCGTTTCATTCCGGCGAAGGCGAATGCCGGAACTCGCTGCACTCGGTCCGGCCTACATCGCAGCGGAGTGATTCTCGCAGCGGGCGGGTCTACAATTCCGGGCATCCCACCTGATTGGCTTCCCGCCTCCGCCAGCCCGCCTGCGTGATCTCATGTCTGAATCATCCAACGTCCGCCGCGTCGCCGTTATCGGCGGCGGTATCTCCGGACTTGCTGCCGCGCATCGGCTGATCGAACAGTCGTCGTCAGAGCGGCCCATCGAAGTCACTCTGTTTGAAGCGAGTGACCGAGTTGGCGGCGTCTTCGGCACGATTCATATCGACGATTACCTCGTCGAAACCGGGGCCGACATGTTCATCACGAACCAGCCAGCAGCCGTCAAACTGTGCGAGCGGCTGGGCATCGCGGATCAGCTCATTCAAACGGACCCGACGTTTCGCGGCTCGCTGGTTCTGAGAAACGGTAAGCCGGTGCCGATCCCGGAAGGCTTCATGCTGCTCAGTCCAGCGAAGATCTGGCCCGTCCTGACGTCACCAATCTTTTCACCACTCGGCAAGCTGCGGATGGGACTCGAATACTTCCTGCCGTGAAAGAAAGGCCACCAGGAAGAGTCGCTCGCCCAGTTCGTCCGCCGCCGCTTCGGTCGCGAGGCATTCGACCGCCTGATTCAACCGCTGGTCGGAGGCATTTACACCGCCGATCCGGAGAAGCTCAGCCTGAAGGCGACGATGCCCCGGTTCCTCGATATGGAGCGTCAGTCGCGCAGCCTGATTCGAGCGTCACGCAAGCCGGCTGCCAGCTCCGCAGGCGAAGGCGAATCCGGCAGCGCTGCCGAGACGGAAGGCAGCGGCGCGAGATACGGACTCTTCACGGCCCCGCGTGAGGGCATGTCAAAGATGATCAACCGGCTGCGGGAAATCGTTGAAGCATCCGGCACAGTGCGGTCGCAGACGCGGGTCGAGTCGCTCGCTCGAACACCCGATGGCCGGTTCACTCTGCGAGTGTGCCCGCAGGATGCCGCAGCGACTGACGAACAGTTCGACGCCGTCGTTGTCGCGTTGCGGACGCATCACGCCGCGGAACTGCTCGGCGGCGAAACCGCCAGCAAGCAGGAAGCGTCGATCCCCAACGTCGAACGCCTGACCGAGCTGCTGCGTTCGATCGAGTATTCGTCCGCCGCGATCGTCGTCAGCGGTCACCGGCTCGAAAACGTGAAGCATCCGCTGAAGGCGTTCGGCCTCGTGATCCCGCACACGGAAGGGCGGCGCATTCTGGCGGTCTCATTCACCAGCCGGAAATTCCCCGGTCGCGCTCCCGAAGGCCGCGTCATGCTGCGGACGTTTATCGGTGGAGCACTTCAGCCCGAGCTGTTGCAGCAAACCGACGACGAGCTGTTTCAGGTCGTGCGTCAGGAGCTGGCCTCGATTCTCGGCGTCAGCGGCGAGCCCGACTTCGAGCGGATCGTGCGCTACAACAACGCGATGCCGCAGTACCACCTCGGCCATCTGGACCGAGTCTCGGCGATCGAAAGTCTCGTCGCCGGAGTCCCGGGTCTCGAGCTCGTCGGCAACGCCTACCGAGGCGTCGGCCTGCCCGACTGCATCCGCTACGCCGAAGCGAGCGCCAACCGGCTCATGGAGTCGCTGGCCCAGACGGAAAGCGTTTGACGCTGCGTGACCGCAAAGCACGCCGCACCTCGACCGCAGGGCAATCAACGACCGTGCCGAAGCCCGACTCTTTCCGATCAAACGCTGGCCTTCTATCGTGGCGAGCCATTCGTTCTCACCGAGAGTCGCCTGCCATGCCGCGTGCCGTTGTTCATGCCATTCTGCTTGCCGTGATCGCGCTGCTGGTCGGCGCGGACGTGCGGTCGCGGATGAAGGACGAGGGCGTCGAGTATCCCGGGCGACCGATCAAGCTGGTGGTCCCATTCAACCCCGGCGGCGGCAGCGACACGTTTGCCCGGATCATCAAGGCGGGGATTGACGAGAACAAACTGCTGCCTCAGCCACTGGTGATCATTAACCGGCCTGGCGGCAGTTCGACGATCGGCAGCCGCTATGTCCGCGATGCGAAGCCGGACGGTTACACACTGCTGATGCTGCACGACGCGTTGATCACGGCGAAGTATGCCGGAAACGTGACCTATGGTCCGGAAGCTTTCGAGCCGGTCGCCGGGACGGGCAAGATCGATCTGGTGGTCGCTGTTCACGAGGACTCGCCGTACCAGACGCTGGATGACCTGTTGAACGATGCTGCTCAGAAGCCGGGCGAGATCGTTTACGGAGTCAATATGGGCGCGCCGGCTCACTTCCTGGCATTGCGACTGGAAGCTGCTCGGCCCGGAGTGAAGTTTCGCTATACCCAGGCCGGAGATGGCACGGACCGGTTGCAGAAACTGGTCGGAGGCCACATTCAGGCGGCGACGTTTTCCGCGACTGAGTACCTGAGCTTTCGCGAGAAGGGGCTGCGCGGCCTGGCGATCTTCGACAAAGAGCGTCGTGCCTCACTGCCGGACCTGCCAACAGCGGTCGAACAGGGTGTCGACGTCGTCGAGGTCAACATGCAGTACTGGTGGCTGCCGAAGTGGACGCCGCAGGACCGAGTCGACTATCTGGCCGACGTTCTGCGTCGGGCGATGGAAACCGATACGGTGCGGAAGAAGCTCGACGAACTGCAGATGGAACCTCGGTTTCTGGCCGGGGCTGAGCATCGGGCGAACCTCGTCGAGCGTGAGCAGGCTGCAGCGTCAGTGGGTGCTCAGCCCAAGCCGGACCTGCCGGACTTTCCGCTGCTGGTCGGCGGAGCGCTGGTCATTCTGCTGGGGACGATCGCTGTCGGCGGAAAATCTGACGAGCGAATCCCGACAGCCAGGTTCTCGCCACTTGCCATCAAACGGGTGGGCGGCCTGCTGGGGCTGTCCGTGCTGACCGTTCTCGCAATGACGTTCGGGAGCCCGTTCGCCTGGACGGCCAGCGGATTCGTTTTCCTGGCGGGACTTCTGTTGAGCACAACTCGTCCCAACTGGCTTGTTCTGGCAGAGACGGCTCTGCTGATCGCGTTTGGAATTCAGTTCCTGCTGACGAACGTCGTGGTCACCGACCTGCCCTGATCCTTTCCTTTCAACTCAACAATTCGTTCCAGACAACGGCTTGACCGAGTGGAAACTCTTCAACCTGCAGACATCGCGTACTGGCTGTTTCTGATCAGCCTGGGAACGACGCTCGGCATCACTGTCGGCGCGATTCCTGGCCTGACCGGGGCGATGCTGATTGCGCTGACGTTGCCGCTCACGTACTCGATGCAGGCGTCTGAAGCGATGATGCTGCTGGTCTCGATGTATGTCGGCTCGGTCAGCGGCGGGCTGATCACCGCGACGCTGCTGCGGATGCCCGGCACTCCGGCGTCGGTGATGACGACGCTCGACGGCTACCCACTGGCGAAGTCCGGGCGACCGGGACGCGCGCTTGGCCTTGGAATCATGGCGTCGTTTGCCGGCGGCATGATCTCGTGCGGCTTTCTCGTGACGCTCGCCCGGCCGATGGCGGACCTGTCGACGAAGTTCGGGCCGTTCGAGTTCTTCTCGCTGGTGATGATGGCTCTGGTGCTGATCGCGACGGTCGGCGGGAACTCGCTGAGCCGGGCGCTGTTCTCCGGGCTGTTCGGCATTCTCTGCGCGATGCCCGGCGTAGCCGAAGCAACCGGCGAAGTGCGACTGACGTTCGGGTTCGAGGAACTCAACGGTGGACTGAAGCTGCTGCCGGTGCTGATTGGTCTGTTCGCGGTCAGCCAGGCGATCACCGAAATCCTGCATCTCGGCGAAACGGCTGAGCGGATCGAAGTCCGCGACGAGAAACTGTTTCCGCCACTTGCCGACTGGCTGCAGCACGGCTGGAACATGTTCCGCTCGGCGCTGATTGGAACCTGGATCGGCATCCTGCCGGGCATCGGAGCGAACATCGGGTCGGTAGCCGCGTACTCGACGGCGCGATCATTCTCGAAGAAACCCGAGCTGTTCGGGCACGGCAGCGAAGAGGGCATCGTCGCGTCCGAGTCCGCGAACAACGCGACGGTTGGCGGCGCTCTGATTCCGCTCGTCGCGATGGGCATCCCCGGCAGCGTGATCGACGCGATTCTGCTGGGAGCCCTGGTCCTGCACGGCCTGCAGCCGGGGCCGCTGCTGTTCAAGAACAGCCCCGATCTGGTCTACACGATCATGGGCACGTACGCGGTCGCGAATGTCGTCATGCTTTTGTTTCTGCTTCTCGCGGCGAAGCATCTCGCCCGGCTGGTTGACGTCCCACGACAACTGTTGATTCCGGTCGTCCTGACGTTCTGCATCGTCGGCTCGTACGCACTGGGCAACCGTTTCTTCGACGTCTGGGTGATGCTGCTGTTCGGCCTGGTCGGCTTTGGAATGGAGCGTTTCCGAATTCCGCTCGCCCCGTTCGTGATCGGCTTCGTGCTCGGTCCGGTCGCCGAAGCAAACCTCAGTGCCGGCCTGATGAGTTCTGGCGGAAGCTGGCTGCCACTGGTCACTCGCCCGCTGTCACTGACGTTTCTGCTGCTAAGTCTCGGAATGGTCGCGGTGCCGCTTTACGTACGACGCCAGCAGACGCAGCCGGGTTAGCCGCGCATCAATGATCGGTCGAACTCGGAGGACTCAGCCGAAAGCGCTCGGTTCCTCGATACAGAACAACGATGCCCGTCCAGGCGAGCAGCGCGGCGACGATGGCTGTCAGGCGAGCCTCGCGACCGGTCAGGTTTTCCGCAATCCGCAGATTCATGGCGACGCCGGCTCCGAAAAAGCCGCTCAACAGATTGAGCAGCAGCAGGTCGCGATGCCAGCGGCCAGTTCCAAGGCCGATCCGCTCTCGTAGCTGTCGCCAGGCAGCACCGAAGCCAAGGCCGTTGATCAGTCGCAACTCGGCAGCCTGCAGCAGGCTGTTCGAGTACAGCAGTGCGACGAAGCACAGCGCGACTACAATGATTCGCAGCCGCTCATCGGGCACGTGGCTCTCGAACCAGCCAGGCAGTAACGCGATGAGCAGCACGGCTCGGCCAATCATCAGCGTGTAACCGAATGCCGTGGAGATTGTCTGGGCGAGCAGATTCACGAGGTGGCTACGCCTTCAAAGACGGTCCGCACGGCGACCAGCAGAGTGACAGCAACGGCGATCGCAACGAGTACGGTTCCGGGGGTGAGCTTCTTCATGCGTTTCTTCACGGAAATTGTGCTTGATTCAAAACCGCCGAAAGTCTGCGCGACTTTCGCTACGCAGGCTGAGGATTGCTCGGCGCGGCACTGTTGAGCAGCGAGTCACGCAGCAGATCGATCTGCAGTCTCAGACGGTGCGTGTCCCAGTCGGCGATCGTCAGCGATGCTTCGTCGAAGCTGCAGCAGGATTCCTGTTCGTAGACCCGGATGGCTTCGTGTCGCTTGCCCTCGCCAAGCAGGCTATCGATGCGGGCAACGAGCTGTTCGGACCAGTTTCCGACGACGCTCCGACCGATTTCGTCCAACTGAGAGTGCAGTGCATCTGGAGACGACTTCGTCTCAAACTGCCGCGTTCCGACTCGCAGAAAGAACGTGAGACCGAAGACCAGTCCAATCCAGAGAAACGAGAAGTACGACATCTGAGCTGCTTCTCGCGTAACCGGATCGGCCATCAGCTGGTCGAAGAAGTCTCTATACGTCGCGGACATCGTCACCATGCTGAGGCGTCCGACCGCGCTGCCGAATCCGAGAGCGACGAACGTCAGGCAAACCGCTCCAACCTTGCCCCACAGCCGGCTTTGAGCCTGCCCGAGACACCTCAACCGAAACACCAGCCAGGCGGCAAAGCCGACGCACAGGATCACCGGCAGCAGCCTCATCAGAAGGTGAGCCGGAAGGTCCATACCCGCGGCATTGCCCTTTGTAGCCGCAACAAGCATGAGCACGCCGGTTGTTCCGAGACTCAGCTCAAGAACGAGCAGCAGCAGTTCGGGGAGTTTGAACGAGGATTGTCCTGGAGTTTTCATCACGAGTTCTCTTTGCCCTGTCACTCGCACGATTTGCCCGCAGACCACAAGGACGGTCAGTGCCCTCGTCGGTCACGAAAGTCCAACAGGCCCTTCCAGCAGAACTGCGGAAAGCACATCGGACTTCCTCGGTTATGCGCGATGACGCCTCAAACCCGCCGAAGAATTCGGAGAGCGGGGAAAACAACGGCGTTGCCGGAAATCAACACGCCGGACATCCCGTCTGGGCGTCATGCCGCGCGGCCCGTTGAGCATCAGGGCCTGCTGCCGGTCGGCAATCAGGCAGAACTGCAAGGCAGATCAGCGCGAACTGCCAAAAGAGAACAGAGAGACTCGACCAATGCCGAGGTTGATGTCAGTTCGCTGCCGCGTCGCGTTCGACGATGCGTGCCGCGATGGACATTTTCACGAGATGGATCCCGCCACGAAACACGAAGCTGGCAGCGAGCACCGTGACGGACGCTTCAACAACCTTCTGCGTATCGAGGAAGTCGAACGCCGACCGGACGAAAAGCAGTCCAATAATGATCAGTGCCCAGCCGAGGATTTCGCGGATCGTAAACATGTCGATGTCCGAGGTTATTCGATTGAAGTTTCGGGCGGGTCAGAGGTTGCTTCACAAGCCGCATTGGCAGTCAGCGGCGGCGGCGTTTCCGTTTCTCTTCCAGTCTCAGAATGGCGCGAATCTCGCGTCCGCACCATTCGGTCAGCTCCAGATAGTGAAACAGCCGAGCACCTCGCGGCGTCAGAAGACGCCACGCGATCGAGTTAAGAATCGTGTTGAGCACAATGACGGCGACTGTGATTCCAACGCCGAGCTTGATGCTTCGATGGGCCGTCGGAAGGAGCGCGACGTCGCTGGGAGCTTCTGGATTGACTGGCACGAGAGCCAGCAGCCAGGCCGCAAACACGACAGCTGCGACCACTCGGAAACCGATCAGCAGCACCTCGCCGAATCCAGCACTGCCCTGAAACGTGGCAGGTTCTTTTTCCCGGCGCATGACCAGCCAGGACGGCAACCTGAATCGGTCGAACGCCTGCTGGAGCAGTTCCCGCAGCCGAGTCGGTTCAGGCAACTGCAGATACCTCTGCAGACTCAGCAACAGAACAAGCAGGCTGCCGGCAACAATCTGGCCCTCGATCGTCACAACTGGCTCCAGCGAGCTGCGATCGGAAACAAACAGGACGGCCTGAGTCAGGAACAGCAGAGCCGGAACCAGCGATGAGCGGAGCAGCAACGTCGCGCCAACGGCGAGCAGCAGGAGCGGGCCGATCGTACTCAGATAAAGCGGGAAGCTCTGCGTGAGCAGCCACGCCGACACTGCAGCGACGATCGCGAGCGAAAGAACTGCGTTCGCGTCCGTTACCTGCGGCAGGTTTTCCGGCTGGCTGCGTTTAAACTTCTGGCGAGCTGGAGTCATCGGCCACTCCTGACATGGGTCACGCGGCCGAATCTCGCGAGATCGGCTTCCGCCAGAATTCCGTGAATGCTGTTCGGATCGGTGGCGAAAGCGACCGACGCCCCACAGCGACGCAGTTCGCGACGTAATCGCCCCGCTGCCGATTCGATTCTCTGCTGCTCGGCTCGCAGTAACTTCTGGAAGATCGCTGAGTCAGGCGAAGTCTGGCCGTCGTCCTGCGACCGGGCAAAGTCAGGCGGGGCCGCGTCCGGCCACGAGCAGATGATCGACACGCGATGATGTTTCGCTCGGGCAAGGCGAATGACTTTCTCCAACCGGACGAGCGGACCGGAATAGTCGACCAGATCAAGCAACAGCACGAACAGTTCGTTGTCGTGACCGTGCAGGATGGCTCGGGAGAGTTCGTGTGTCAGTGTGTCGAACTTGCCATCCCAGTCGTGGAGTTCGCGACTGCGGCGTTCGATTACCGGCCAGGTCCATGCGCAGCCCTGATCGATGAGAAACCGCTGCAGCCACTGGCTCAGCAACAACTCGTCGCGTTCCAGCCGAAAGATCATGGAGAACGGCAGACCGTAAAGTGTTGCGAGAACGCCAGCCATGCTCGACCGGCGGTTCAGCTCGCGGCGGTAAAGCGGCCGCAGCGGCCAGAATCGCCGTCGCGGCGGATTGACTCGGTGATCGATCAGTTCGGGAAATCGCTCGCGGCAGACCTGCCCCGCAAAGTCGAGCAGTTCCGACGAGTAAACACTCGGTGGCGGAGCGTCAGTCGCTGCCGCGTCTGCCATCGCGTCGAGCAGTCGGAAGTAATGCCGGCTCCCCTGGCGGCTGGCGATGCGGCGAATGCCGGTTTCCGAAAACGTCACGAGACCGACTGGGTCGCGCACTGACAACGCTGACTGAGCAATACTTCCCGCACAGGTCAGCAGTTGATCAATCGGGCGGAAACCAAACGAGCCCGCTCGTGCACGATACGACGCGTCGATATAGAGCGTTGTCCGGACCGGGACTTCGCTTTCGTACTCGCGCGTCATCAGCTCGCCGCGGCGTGCCGAGACTTTCCAGGCAATCGATTTCGGCGGATCGCCGGGTACGTAATCTCGAATTTCGAGCAGTTCGGAACCGCCACCAGGACGTTGCAGCCGGTGGATTCCCGGCGGCATCTGCGTGTTGAGCCGCTTCGTCACCGGATGTCCCGGTTCAGGCGACGCGCTCGTGGGAAGCACTCGAAACGCCTGTCTCGCCGAAACGAAACGATCGGCAACGAACAGGCCGAAGCGGTCGCTGAGCCGAACGCTGACGCCCCGAAACTCAACGTGGCCTGCGCCGGGCACGACTGCGTCAAATGTCACCTTCAGCGGTTGCGACAATCCAATGTCGCCGGATGCTGCTGCATGGCCTTTGATGATCTGCAGGTTCTCCGGCAGTGACTCGCGGGCCAGCACATTCGACAGGTTGAGCACACTGTCAAGCCGCAACGTTGTTTCAACAGTAACCGGTCGCCCGGTCCAGAGAGTTCCGTCGGCTGAGCTGCTGCCGTTGACCGCTCTTCGACAGGAAAACCGCCGCAGCGAAAACTCGACCCGCAAGCGAAACAGTGTCCATTCCAGCACGAGCCAGATCAGAACGCTCAGCGACACCAGTGCCAGCCGTTCCCGCGCAAGCAGCAGCCCCGCGATCGATCCAACGATCGCCAGGAGGATAAGCAGTCTGGTTTGGCGAGTGGGCATCTCGAGAATTCGGAATGCGGAGTTTGGAATGCGGAATCACTGTCGTGATCGCGAAGGTGTCAGGCTGACGTTGCTCGGATCTTCGACTGATCACTTCAGGACAGGCAGTGCGTGGATCAGCTCGTCGACGATGTCTGCGATCTGGCGACCTTCCATTTCGGCTTCCGGCTGCAGGATCAGGCGATGGCCAAGAACTGGCAGGGCAATCGACTGGATGTCCTCATGCGTGACGTACGGCAGGCCTCGTAGTAAAGCGTGAGCCCTTGCCGCCTTCATCAGAAAGATGGCAGCTCGCGGGCTGGCCCCGAGAACCAGGTCCTCGTGCTGCCGGCTTAAGCGGACCAGGTCGACGATGTACGCGTGCAATTCCGCAGCTCCGAAGACCTGATCGATGCCGGCCTGAATGGCGATGATCTCGTCCGGAGTGGTCACCGCCTGTGGCGTTTCCGCTCGCCGACTGTGCAGCGCGAGCATGTCGATTTCGCGCTGCCGATCCGGGTAGCCAACGTTAACGCGGAACAGAAAGCGGTCGAGCTGCGCTTCAGGCAGCCGATACACGCCCTCCTGCTCGACGGGGTTCTGCGTCGCGAGCACCATGAACGGCTCGGGCAACGGCAGCGTCTCACCTTCGATCGTGACATGCTTCTCCTGCATCGCTTCCAGCAGAGACGACTGAGTTCGGGCGTGAGCACGGTTCAGCTCGTCAGCCAGCAGCAGCTGACAGAAGACCGGCCCTTTGCGGAGCACGAACTCGCTGGTCTGGCGATTGAGGATTTGAGTACCGGTAACGTCAGTCGGCAGCAGGTCGGGCGTGAACTGGATTCTCTGAAAATCGATGCCGAGCACCTGCGAGAACGTCCGACAGAGAGTCGTCTTGGCCGTCCCCGGAACGCCTTCCAGAAGTACGTGTCCGCCAGCGACAAGCGACGTCAGTAACTGGTCGGCCACGCCATCAAGCCCGACGACGACTCGATTCACTTCCGCCAGCAGCTGAGTCCGCAGCTCGCCAACGCGACGAGCGAGTTCGTTGATATCAGAGAATTCCACAGGGGCCTCGTCAGTGGGAGCAGCTCTCGAAAGATGACCGATCAGAGATGTCGATTCGTAATCCTAATCGTATTCGTTCTCGTAATTCTCACACGCCGGTGCCGTGATTCAGCTCTCACTGAAACTGCCAACTGACAGGCATCCGGTTACTGACTCCCGGTGGATCGCACAGCCAGTTTCCCGTTTGCGTGCAGTGCCTGAAGTTGATCAATCACTCCCGCCAGCCTGAGAAAACGGCGACGCGACAGCCACGCGGATTCAGTGCCAGTTGCCAGTCTGCGGAGATGCTTGAGATTTCGGGCGACGGAGAATTTCTGCGGGATCGACCCGGCGATGGTGAGTTCCCGGTACGCCATTGGCCAGTCGCGAGCCGCTTCGGACCCAGTTAATTCTCGAAACAGATGGCGTGCCATTTCGCGAGCTGCAATCCGATAGTCGTCCGAGTTGATCATGCTCTGGACTCGCTGTTGCGAGAGCGGCCCGCTGAGCCTCTCAAATGGGCGAGGCTGCTCTGCAGCTCGACGGAAGAATTGCCGCAGCAGCCAGATGGCAACAAGTGCTGCGGCGATCAGATAGAGAAGCCGAAAGTAGTACGGCCTCTGCAGCGACTCAAAATAGCCAGTTGCCAGTTCATTCGGCAGATTGGCTTCCTCAAGCCCCGTGACGAAGTTGTTGGCGAATTCAAGCAGCGACTCCTCAGGCAACTGTGAGATGTCATCGAGATTTGGCGGGGTGTTCGCCAGATCCGGCGGAAAAGAGTCCGGACTGAGCTGCAGCTCGCCGCCCTGAATCGGATCTCCGTGGACCAGAATGAGAGCCTGTCGACGGCGGCCCTGGCACAGCCAGTTGACGAGGTTGACGGCGAAGATCGCATTGTCACCGTGCAACAGCATTCCGCTGATCAGCAGACTGTGGTCGGCAATGACGGCCATTCGCCCAAATCGCGACTGATCACTCTGCACGGTAACAATCAGCGACTTGCCAGACGGGTCGCCCCGCAGCGCTTTCGCATCGCGAGGAAGGTCGGCGACTCCTGCCGCAAATCCGACTTGCTGGGACAGCGTGTCAATCCATCCGCACCGGTTGGCGACCAGCTCTGCGACGCCGACCGTCAGTTCATGGCTGGAGTTCAAACGCGTCACTCGCGGACAGTCAGCGAAGCCTTCGTACTGCAAGCGGGAATCGTTAACCTGAACCGGCCCCGGACGAATGGAGAACAGCCCCGGTAATGACGCTTCGAGATCGGATGCTGCCAGCAGTGCGCCGCCTCGTTGAACAAAACTCCGAAGCTGAAGGCGCAGCGCGGTGGGAACGCGTTCGAGATCACCGACAAGAATGATGATGCTCTGGTCCGGCTGATTGAGAACGTCGTCGCCAGATCGAGTGACCGTGATGCCTCGCTGAGCAAGAATCAGCTGGAAGAGATCGAGGCGCGTCTGCCAGTCCGGCTGCGAGAGAATCGCCAGTGCGCTCTGATTCTGCTGTTGTGAGGTCAGCTGAGCGGCAGCCGGTTCCGGGCGAATCAGAGAGCTTGTCGCAAGGATGGCTATGGTCAGCCAGCAGACGGCGAACTGCCGACGTCGGTGAGGAAAGACGCTCATCGCTTGCCACACTGTTTCAGTGCGGAGCGGGCCGCGGCAAGTTGCTCGGCGGAAGGTTCGGAATCCGGTGAGTAGCGAGCCTGTTCGTAAATCGTAGCCAGGGACTTAATCGCCGAGGCCAGTTGCGGTTTCTGCCTCGTCAACTGCTGAACCGCTCGCGTGTGATGCCACCACTCTTCACTGCCACAACGTGACTGGTGAATCAGCTCATGGAAGGCGTGAATCAAACGCTCTCGTTCGGACGCGCTGGATGCCAGACGCCCCTCCTTTCTGATTCGACCATCTTCCGGCTCTTCTTCTGCAAAGCGACGCCGAAGCAGCCACCAGGCACATCCACCGATAAGCAGCCCGATCAGCCAGGTCACCGGCCCGAACGACTCAACCTCAGTGGCTCCCTCGATCACCGATGCAGTTGGCTCCGGAGTTTCGGCGCTTCCTTCAGGGAGACTGGCGATCCAGTCGTTAACTGATGACGCCCATTCTCTGATCTCACTGCGAGGTTCGGTGCGACTGCCTGTTTCCCCCGACCTCTCGCGATCCGAAAGTCCAGCTCCGTTTCTGAGTTCCGAAACTTTCCCCGCAGTCGCCTGGGCGGCACTCTGGACAACATCTGCAAGCTTCCGCGTCAGGCCATTAGACAGGCCGAAGCCCTGACCGTCTGCCGCATCCGTCCATGCCGACGATCGCTGATTCGTTTCGCTGCGCGCCAGTTGAGCGATGCGCTGGAGTTTCTGCCACGCTGGCTGGTCGCTCTGTGAGATCTCTGAAAGACGCTTTGATCGCTCGTCGTCCGCACCGTCAGCCCCATTGACGTTCTGCTGAGCTGAAGGGCTGTCAGCGTTTACGTTCGACGAAGCGCCGGAGCGATTGTGATTCTGTTCGGCGTCGAGACGGTCCCGTGCAGCCTGACTTCGCAGGCTTGAGTTGTCGTCGATCGAATTTCCAAGGGCATTCCTCTGACCACTGACAGAGTCGCTGCGGAGTTCTTTCAACAGTGAATCCACGTCAGATTCTGAATTCAGACCTGTCGTTCGCCGAACGTGACCGGCCCTCGAAGCATCCGACCCCTGACTCGACGACGCGGCACTGCCCGAACGACTCGACACGGACGACGGCGATTTTGGATCGATACCAAAAGCCCGCCGCAGAATTTCCTGACGGTCGGCGTAAAAATCTTCAGCATCCGTGCCAGCAGTGTTTGAGTTCGTCGAAGGATCGTTTCCTGGCAACGATTCGAGGCCGCCAGTTGCTGGCCGCTTACGTGACTGCTGAATCGCCCCTCCAGAAGGAGCCTGGCCGGAAGGACGGTCGCTGACCGCTTTTCCTGCAGGCTCAAACGGCTTGTTCGTTACGTCTGCATTCGACGACTGCATCAATTCCTGAAGTTGTCGCAGGTCAGACGGACTGAGATCGCCTTGTTTCAGAAGTTCGTCCAACTTGCGCAGTCGTTGCTGGTCGTCGGCGGTACCACCGGACAATCCCGGACCCGACCGTGCCCCATTCTGTTGTCGCTGTTGACTTGCGTCACGCTGGCCAGGCGATTGCTCCGGCAGCGCCTGCGGTGCCATCTGCCGCAGGAATTCAAGAAGTTGCGGCGAAACTGGCTCGCGTGAAGTAGTGGACTGTGGACGGTTCCGATTGAGAAGCCGATTGGAATTCTGTGGAGCAAGTCCCAGTGCCCTCAGCAATTCGGTCTGCTCTCTGAGACGCAGCAGCGTCTGCGCGTCGGCAGGTAAGAGGCGGTGAGAGGCGTCGCTGGCAGATGGGACTGGGCCGCTGTCCAATTCATTGAACTGGGCGAACGCGAACGTCGGCACGGCAGCAATCAGAAGAACGATCACGGGCAGCGATATCGATCGTGCTGTCTGCATCACATCACTGACCTGCTGAAGCGATTGAGAATCCTGCCCTGCCAGTTGGAGTCGCCTGAGCGATGCCGTCACCCATCGTCGTCGTAATGTTCGCAAACATCGCGCGACTGCTGCCTCATCCGAAAGAGGATTCGCGGATTCTGTGGATCATGCGAGCATCTGCAAGCCCAGTTCCGAAACAACGATCGCCGCTCGGACCGCCTCTGCGACTGCGACCTACAACTGTAAGACGTTTATTTGCGGCGAGTTACGAACCGCCCTTCTCGATTTCTCAGAAACTTAAAACTCGCCCCTCGGTCGATTGACAGTCAGAACCGCCCCGGTATTATCCCGCCCCTCGCGACGGTTGCCTTTCGGGGCGGTCGTCGTGTGTTCTTTGACATCCTGGCTGGAGACTCCAAAGAGATTGAGTGAGTCTTGTGCGTGATTTGTCTGGTCGGACTTCGGTCGGTCCGTGTGGGTCACGAACGTTCGAAAGCGGTCTGCTGACGAAACCGTGCGTCATCTTGCG
>JAPOLP010000048.1 GCA_029977045.1 Planctomycetota bacterium | reverse complement strand
GACGAACGAACTCAGGCAAGGACGCGGACAACAAGATTCAAACCCACAAACATCGCGAGACTCGCTCCGGCGAGACGCACCATGTGAAACTGGTCCCACTGCAGAACCGGTCGGCGAGGCCGCAGGTTCCAGCCGGCGAGATTCAGGTAAGCCGTGCCGAGGGCAAGGATCAGCAGCGTCGACACCGTGTAGCAGCGCGACAGCGACAACAGGCCGATCGTCCAGCCGGAGCCGATCGCCGCCATGTAAGGTAGAAAGCGAGCCTGTCGCGGATTCAGAATCTGCCACGGCTGCGTGTTGAGCCGGAACAGGCCCCACGCGCAGAAGAAGAACATCCCGAAGAAGAACGTGCCTCCGACGACGCCCAGTTCGACATACGCATGGACGAACGAGTTGTGCGCGACGAGGCCGGCGATGTCGTGATAAGTTCCCTGTCCCGTGCCAAAGAACAGGTCCTTCGATCGGAGCGCGACCAGACCTTCCCGCCACAACAA
Source organism: Planctomycetota bacterium (assembly GCA_029977045.1). GTDB lineage: Bacteria > Planctomycetota > Planctomycetia > Planctomycetales > Planctomycetaceae > JAPOLP01. The sequence goes on along the minus strand of JAPOLP010000048.1, from coordinate 13,823 downwards.
CAGGCGATCGTGCCCCGTTCCGTCAGAGAGGTCGATGTTCGCCTGCCGACCCAGAACGATCGGGGCGGCGAGCACACCCAGAACTCCAATTGCGATCGCGACACCCTTGCCATAGCGGAACATCAGAAGCACGCCGATCGCCGCGGCCGCGGCCAGCATCCCGCCTCGCGACTTCGTGCAGACCAGAGCGAGCGCCAGCACCACGATTGGCAGCAGCCAGAACACTCTCAGCGGGCCGCGTTCCTTGTCCGTCAGAAACGATAGACAGAGGAGCCCCGTCGCTGTGATCAGCAGCGAGATGTCGTTCGGGTCGGAAAAGATGCCGGTCCCGTTCATCCGGGCGATGCGGATGTCGTCGCCCTCGAGCGTCTGCCCGTAACTCTCTTCCGCGTGCTTGATGAACGGCAGGTCGACGATGCCCAGGTAGTCGATCAGGCAGAACGAGATCATCACCGTCGCACAGCAGGCGATGACCGTCGTCAGCCGCTCGAACCGCGACCAGCGATCGACGACGACGATCAACAGCACAAAGAGCATCGCAGCTTTGGTGAACTTGATCGTTCCGTTCAGCGCGCCGCCGAAGTACATGTGCATGAGATGCGAAATCGGAATCGCGATGAACACACCAACGAGACACAGTGCAACCGGCTGTCGCAGCAGCGATTCCGGTTTGAATTGCCGAAAGACTCCCTGATGGGCAAGCAGCAGCGTGCCAAGGATCAGCACTTCGTAGATCGGCAGCAGGCCGAGAGCCGGGATCATTTCGCCGGGGCGCAGAATCATCGTCGCTGTCGTCATGCAGAACAGCGCAAAGGCGAGCGATGAAAACTGCGGGTTACCCATGGGGTGGTGACCGGTTCAATCGAACTGATGAGTTCGTCGCGGCTGGTTCTCCGCGCAAAAGGCGCGCAGACCGAGCCCTTCGGTCAGAACATAGGTCGCCTCTGCTACCCAGTCGGGGAGATTCCCTGTGCGGCAACTCCGGTCAGGCCGACGCAATCGGAGTACTCGGCACAACCCGAGCAGAACGTCCCTTGCGAAGTGGGACCGGCACGTCTACGACTCGAAGTGGGGCAGATTTTCAACGTGGGGCAGATTTTCAACCTGCCGGGACAGTGGCCGGTTGAAAACCTGCCCCACGTTAAGCGGCTTCCGCAGGAGTTCTCACGCCAATGTCGACTGCCGTCCTTCTCATCGCGCACGGAAGCCGTCGCGCGGAAGCGAATCAGGATCTCGTCGAGGTCGCGGATCGATTGCGGGAGACCGGCGAATTCGAATTCGTGGTGCCGAGTTACCTCGAACTGGCCGAGCCATCGATCCCGGACGGAGCCCGGCAGTGCGTCGAACTCGGAGCCAGCGAAGTCCGGATGCTGCCCTATTTCCTCAGCGCCGGCTCGCACGTCACCCGCGATCTGGAACGCTTCCGCAATGACCTCGCGGCCGAGTTCCCCGCGGTCAGCTTCAAACTCTGCCCACCGCTGGGCCTGCACCCGCTGATGCTCGAAATCGTCCGCGACAGGTTGCGAGAGGACTGAACAACCTCTGCGTTCTCCACGACTCCTCTCCGAGCTCTGCGGTTAAAGAAGAGACCGGTACACGAAGCCAGCACGACGCAATCTTAAACGCAGAGATTGCTGAGGCTTCGCAGAGGACGCGGAGAGTCGCTGCTATTCGATACCCGGAACCGGGAAAGCTTTCGCGAACTCGCGGACCTCTTCGTGGACGCGCGAGACGATGTCGTGGTTGTCGGCGTTGCGGAGGACTTCGAGGATCCAGTCGCCGACTTTGCGCATCTCGTCTTCCTTCATCCCGCGAGTCGTCAGAGCGGCGGTGCCGATGCGGATGCCGCTGGGGTCGAACGGCGTTCGCTGGTCGAACGGGATCATGTTCTTATTGACGGTGATGCCCGCTCGGTCGAGTGCCTGCTCGGCGATCTTGCCGGTCAGGTCGATCGCGGTCATGTCGCATAGCATCAGGTGATTGTCCGTACCGCCGGACGAGAGTTTGATGCCGCCCTGCATCAGCACTTCGGCCAGCGTCTTCGCATTGGCAACAACCTGAGCCGCGTAGTCTTTGAAGTCGGGTTTGAGCGCCTCGCCGAAGCAGATCGCCTTGGCCGCGATGACGTGGCACAGCGGGCCGCCCTGCATTCCGGGGAAGATCGTCTTGTCGATGCCCTTCGCGTGTTCCTCACGGCAAAGCACGAAACCGGAACGCGGACCTCGCAGCGTCTTGTGCGACGTCGACGTCACGAAGTCGGCGACTTCGACCGGGTTGTTGTGAACTCCGCCCGCGACCAGGCCGGCGTAGTGCGCCATGTCGACCATGAAGAGCGCGCCGACTTCCTTCGCGATCTCGGCGAACTTCGCGTGATCGATCTCGCGCGGGTAGGCACTGGCCCCGGCGACGATCAGCTTCGGTTTGTGTTCGCGAGCCAGCTTCGCGACAGCGTCGAAGTCGATCCGGTGATCGTCTTCGCGAACGCCGTACGGCACGACGTTGTACAGCTTTCCGGAGAAGTTCACCGGCGAACCGTGCGTCAGGTGCCCGCCGTGGTCGAGACTCATGGCGAGATACGTATCGCCGGGGTTCAGCACGGTCAGATAGACCGACATGTTGGCCTGCGATCCCGCGTGCGGCTGAACGTTCGCGTGCTCGGCTCCGAACAGTTCGCAGGCTCGTTCGCGAGCCATCGCTTCGATGACGTCGACGTTCTCGCAACCGCCGTAGTAGCGCCGCTCGGGGTAGCCTTCCGCGTACTTGTTCGTCAGCACGGTGCCAGCTGCTTCCTGAATCGCGGCACTGGTGTAGTTCTCGGACGCGATCAGTTCTAGACCTTCGACCTGACGGGTTTCTTCGTGCTGAATCGCTGCCCAGATTTCCGGATCGGCCTGTTGAAGATGGCTCATGGCGAACAAACTTCCTGCGGAGTGGCCACTGACGTGCTCAGCGGCAAAGAGGTGCGTGACGAACGGCAGACTTATAGTCCGTCACCAGTACGAAAACCACCGGCCCCAAAACGCATCAACGGACGGCTATCGGGTTGTTGATGTCGGGAGAATCCCCTCGTGACACCCGCTCATCTGATTGCCCGCAAACGAGACGGTGGTGAGCTTTCCGGCGACGAAATCGCGTTTCTGGTCCAGGGATTCGTAGACGGCTCAGTGCCCGAATACCAGATGTCGGCTCTGGCAATGGCCATCTTTTTTCAGGGGATGAACGATCCCGAAACCGCTGCATTGACGGATGAGATGCTGCAGTCGGGAGTGCAGCTTCAATGGGCAGGCGGACCGGGCGTTGTCGACAAACACTCGACGGGTGGTGTTGGCGACAAGGTCTCGTTGATCCTCGCTCCGCTGCTGGCCGCGTGCGGATTGCGAGTGCCGATGATTTCCGGTCGAGGTCTCGGGCCAACCGGCGGGACGCTCGACAAGCTGGAATCGATTCCCGGCTTCCGGACGGACCTGTCGATCGACGAAATGCAGTCCGTTGTCGACCGGGTCGGCTGTGTGATCACCGGCGCGTCCGAGCAGCTCGCTCCCGCCGACCGCAAGCTGTACGCACTGCGGGACGTCACGGGAACGGTGCCGTCGATCCCGCTGATCACGGCCAGCATCATGAGCAAGAAGCTGGCCGAGTCGCTCGACGCTCTCGTGCTTGACGTCAAATGCGGCAGCGGCGCGTTTATGAAAACGCCGAAGCAGGCTCGCGAGCTGGCCGAGTCACTCGTCAGGACCGGCGAGAGAATGGGTGTTTCGACGCGGGCATTGATCACAGACATGAATCAGCCGCTGGGGCGCATGTGCGGCAACGCGGTCGAGGTCCAGGAAGCGATCGATTGTCTTTCCGGCGGCGGTCCCGATGACCTGCGCACGCTGACACTGGCTCTGGCCGGCGAATTGCTGATCGCAGCCGGCCGCAGTCAGTCACTCGACGCAGTCAGAGAGACGCTCTGCGACCGCCTCGACTCCGGCGCCGCTCGCGAGAAGTTCGAGCAGATGGTCGCGGCTCAGGGAGGTGACCTCTCGGCAGTTCGACCAGTTGCTTCGGAGTTCGCGATCACGGCGGACCGAGCCGGCTTCCTCACGACGATTGATACCGAAGCGCTCGGCCAGGCCATCATCGACCTCGGAGGCGGTCGACGGCGTGCCGGCGAAGCGATCGATCATTCGGTCGGCATCGACTGCGTTGCGCGTCTCGGCCAGGAGGTGCAGCCGGGAGATCAGCTGGTCCGGGTGTTTGCGTCTGAGCGTTCACCCGAAATTGAATCACGGATCGCCGAAGCGATTCAGATTTGTGAGCAGCCAGCGATGAACTCGCCTCTGGTGCTCTCATCAATTCGATGAGGATGGCTGGCTCGGTTGAGGAGGGACAACGTTAGACGATTCAGGCCCAACGGGCCGGTCTTATGCCAGCCTGCGGCGCAGCCCTGGAAATCGAATTGTGGAATGACATGAAAGCCCCAACGGGGCGGCCCGATCGAATTCTGGTTTAGGACCGCCCCGTTGGGGCTTTACGAATTCATGTGCCTGGTTTCCCTGGGCTTTGCCCAGGGCTTGTATGGGGCCGGCCCTTCGGGCCTGGGCTACGAAGCCTCTGATTTGTCCGCTCGTTCAAGACGCAATGCGTGGTAGAGCGAGAGGACGTCGACGTGAGGGGCTGTCAGGACTCGCGTGATCAGGATCGCTTCGAGGTTTGTCAGCGTGACGACGATCAGAGCAACTCGATATGGCCACGTTGCCCAGCCGCCGAAGATGCAGACGACGCCGATCGTGATCAGGCCCCACGACTTCTTGGCACCATAGGTGTGGTACGTCGGGATCTGGAGGAATTTCCACAGACCATAAAAGCTCGATACCGCGTACATGCCGATGGCCGCGACCATAAACGGCACCTCGGGCTGCAGCGCGGCCCAGTGCAGCCACAGGCCGGCGAACAGTGTTGAGCCAGCCAGGGCGGCGTCCGCGGTGCTGTCGAGTTTTGCACCGAACTCGGTCTGCTGGTGGAGCGCGATGGCGAGGCGACCGTCGAACCAGTCGGTCATTTCAAGAATGACAAACAGAATCAGTACGGCCATCGGTCTCTCGGCCAGTGCGAGCCAAATCAGCCCGAAGCAGCCGACCAGCCGAATTGCTGACAGGACGTTGGGGATCGTCCAGAGACGTTTGCTGACTTCTCCGCCGTCGTTTGGGCTCGGAGCGAGAGTAGACGCCGCGTCGCGGATGCTCGAATCTGTCCCGGTGGTCGCAGTCATGACGGAGCCTCCACAAAGAAGTTAGCCGTCGGATCAGAAGATTGCAGAGCGTGTGCCAAACGGCGGCGGATTGAATGCCGGTCCGGGAGGGACCTCACTGGTTCTGGATCACCGAAACGAAGAAGTAGAACGCCGGAGCCGTGAACGTCAGGCTGTCGATCCGGTCAAGAACGCCGCCCTGGCCGGGAAGCAGCGTGCCGCTGTCCTTGACGCCGACGTCGCGTTTGACCGCCGACAGATTGATGTCACCGAAGAAGCCAACGATCGAGATCAGCAGCCCCGCCGCCACTGACCTCATCAGTCCGTTGCCGCCTGGCAGCGACCATTCCGTCGAGATGCCAGCCAGCGTCGTCAGCAGCGGCGCGAGCGTGAACGCCAGAACCGTCGTTGTGACGACGCCTCCGCAGAATCCGACCCACGTTTTGAAGGGCGAGACGATCGGAGCGATCTTCCGGTCTCCCCAGTGCCGCCCGAAGAACGCCTGCGAGATGTCGTTCATCTCGGTCAGTACGATCAGGAACAGGAACCATCCAACCGGGCCGACGTCAGCACTTTGTTCCGCTGGAAGTGACCACAGCATGACGGCGTGTGACGGTCCGTAAACCAGCAGCAGCAAAGCCCAGTACCAGGTCGCCACTGCCTGCCGAAAACCTTGAACTCGACCGACCGCCGTCTGGGAAACGCTGAGCAGAATCAGCCCGGCGATCGGCAGCAACAGGTGCGCCGCGAGCGTCCACTGGAGGCAGATCGCCGCGTACTGCAGCGGGACCAGAATCAGCGAGATTCGCAGCAGCCAGCGGTCCGCTGTGCGAGTACCGACCAGTCGTGCGTATTCGCTCAAAGCCAGCCAGCCGATGACAGAAAAGACGACGGCCACGGCGACCTGTCCGAGCACGATCGCGATCGCAAACGTGGGGGCAATCACCCACCAGGTCTTCAGGCTGCCGACTCGGTTACGAACGAGGTCCGCCGGTTTACCTCGCAGCGAGACCAGTCGCGACAGCGAACCGACAGCCAGCGCTCCAAAGAGGGCGACGAGCATCCAGCCGAGTGTCGGATGGATCGTCATGGCAGCCTCGATTCGTCATGCGTCGCTGCGACTGGCTGCGGCGGATCAACGTCTCGAGTGAGGTCACCTCCGTCATGATGCCGGATGACCTTCAGCCAGCGCAGGAGACTGCGAATCAGCACTGGCAGCAGTCCCGTCAGAACGAGTGCGGTGATCAGCCAGGGATCCAGCAACCGCATCGGTCCCTGGTCGGCGAGTTCCCGCAGAGTCGGGAGGCGGGAACCGGCAAAAGCAAACACCATCGTGCCGGGCAACAGGCCGAGCAGCGTTGTCCACGCGAACGTTCTCGTCGGCACTCGCAGTGCTCCGGACACGTAATTGATGAACGTGTACGGTGCGTGAGCCATCCTCAGGAACAGCAGGTAAAACGGTCCGTCGCGTTCGAGGTGATGATTGAGCCGCTCGACGTGAACTGCAAAGCGGGATTCGACAGCGTCGCGTAGCAGGTACCGGCAGGTCAGGAACGTAACGATTGCCGCCAGCGTGAGCGCTCCGTCGATCATCACGACGGCCGGCAGGAATCCAAACAGCCAGCCGAAGACCGCTGACTTGCCTCCGGTCAGCGGAACCAGCGACGCCAGGAAGTACACACCGAACCCGATCAGCCAGCTTTCGACCGGGTGAGCAACGATCGCCGCGCGAAGCTGCGTCTCGCGCTGCACCAGAGCTTCGACCGACGTGTGCTCGCGCAACAGAACCGCGACAACGACCAGAACGCTGATGAAACCCGCCCCCAGAAGCAGTCGGCTATTGCGCATGGCACCCTCCGGAATCTTGCAGTCCCGGAAAACTCATCGCTTTTGAATCGCAGCTTCCATGCCAAATAGCGCTGTCTCTGTGTCATCAGAAGCGTTTGCTGATGCCCATTGTCAGGCCGTGCGTGAACAGCGTGTTCGTGATTCTGGTGCCGGGAATCTGGGAGTTCGTCGCCGGGTTCCACCAGCGACCGGATACGGAGTTGCGGAAGCCATAGTGGTAGGCCATCGAGCACAGCCAGCCGGACTTCATCTCGCAGGTCACGCCAGTACTGAGATGGTTCTGAACGATCGCGGGAGCCTGGTGGTTGAAGAACGCACTTGCGGCAGGGATTGGATTGTCGTTGACGCAGTAACCAATCCGCCATTTGAAGCGTTCATGCAGCTCGAATTCAGCTCCGGCGGAAGCCACCCAGATACTCTTCCAGCCGAATCCGGTGACGGCCTGAGCGGCGTCAAATCCTGCGGCCTGAAACCCCGCCGTGTTCCTGTAGTCGATGTATCGAACGTCGCAGGCCAGACGGATCCGCTCGAAACCTTTGTAGGCAACCCCGACGGAAATGATCGATGGATAGTCGAGGTCGATCCCCAGGCTACGGGATCCTCCTGTGTTGTCATGAGCGTTGAATTGGAATTCCTCGAACCACTGCGGGCTTTTGTAGGAGACGCCCGCGTTCCAGTCCGACGTCGGCGATTCAAAGAACGCACCGACCTGAAATCCAATCCCCAATGCCGAGCTTCCGTGAGCCGCCGATGGATACGTTCCGTCGGGGTTTGGAGTTGTCGCTCCGAACGGATCGATGGCCAGCGTTCCCCAGTTGAAGGTTGGTGCGAATCCAACTGACCAGGCGGGCGAGACCTTGTATGCCGCCGTCGGGCAGAACTGCATCAGCTGAAACTGCGAGTAGATGTTGCCGAACCCAAGCCCGCCTTCCGGAGGCTGTGCGGTCAGAATAGGATTGTCTGCTCTCAGTGAGTAATCGACTCCAAAGCCCCCGATGGCGAATCCACCCACGCCAAACGTCCAGGGAGATTCGGGGTCACGATGTACCATTGCCATGCTGGGGATCGGACTGATTCCGTTGTCCGACGTTGTCGATCCCTGGAGATCCTGAGCCGGAAACCCAGAGCCAAAACTGTCAGCGTCGACGCGCGAACCCAGCTTCATGCGAGGCGCAAACGCCATCGCGGAGAATCCAATTTCCGAACGCTTCAGACCGGTGATGCTGGCCGGGTTCCACTGCAGCGCTCCAATTGCGTCAAGCGGCAGCGCGACACCGGCTCCTCCCATCGACTGATTGATCGGGCCGACGGCGTCAAGAACGTGCCCCATCTGAGCACAGGCTGACATCGCGCCAGCCTGCCAGACCGCGAGCAACAACAGACTTCGGAGTCGGCGTGCCATCCGTGAAACTCTCGATTTGTCAGTCAGAAGGTGATGGACGTGCCATTCAATGCGAGGTCGATGACGGCTGTGAATCCGCCCGTTTCGACCTGCGGAAACTGCTCGGCGGACTGTGCGCTGTCCGGGCTGCCGACACTGCATGTCCGATGACAAACGGAGCACTGAATCACTCGCCCACCTTCGCCGAGGTAGTCTGCGATCAGTTCGTCGAGTGGTGGGAAGCCCTGTGACCTGATGCCGTCGGCGCTACCTTTGTATCCCCAGACGGAACCGTCGCCGGTTAAAAAGATCGCTGCCTGATGGCCCATGGCGATCGCCGCGAGACCACATGAAAAGGCGAGTGTGGCGTGCTTGCCATTGTCCGACTTTCCAACGGTCAGAATGACAACGACGTTTTGCGATTCTGCAGACACGGCATCCCTTCTCTTGCAGTTCGATGACCTCTGTCATCTGTCCGGTACAGGTGTGCTGATCGTGGGCTGCGAGTAATCCGACAGCCAAATGTCGAGCGCCACTTCATCGTCGTTGCTCCGTTTCTCACTCCGACTGGAGTGCTTCGCGTTGTGACGGATTTGACGATTTCACGGGTCCGGTTGAGGGATTTCCTGCGGTCCCTGCACGGTTAACTGGCGTCGAGGCGGAAGAACGCCACAGCACACGAACACAACTCGGTCGATCGCAGCGGGCTCCTCTTTCGAGTCGCATTCGACGTCGACTCAATCCATGCCATGAACACCGGGCATGTTGGCTTACCTGAGATTCCATCCTGTCTCGCAGCTTCCCCACTGAATGGCACAACCGCTGCTCTGTCAGAGGCGAGGAAATACCGTCGGCCGGACCGAGTGCAGCGAGTTCCGGTAGCCTGCTCCTGGTCAAAGTAGTTAGGCTTGCCGGGACGGTGCTCCGTCTGGTCCGACCTGCGAGGAGACGGCTCATTTCGATGGGAGCGAGTCATGAACGGCAACCAGACAATACGCATTCTACACCTGTCCGATCTGCACTTCGGACCTCCGTTCCTGCCCACCGTTGGCGAGGCCGTGCTGCGAATGGCTGACCAGCTCGCGCCGGATGTTGTCGTCGTCAGCGGCGACTTCACTCAGCGAGCCAAACCAAAGCAGTTTGCAGACGCCGCTCAGTTTCTGAAGCAGCTACCGCCGGTTCCGCAACTGGTCATCCCCGGCAATCACGATGTGCCGCTGTACCGGGTCGCCGAACGGATGCTGAAACCGCACGCGCTCTACCGGGAGCACATCAGCGAGGAGCTGAATCCGGTGCTGCGAGTCGACGGCGCGGTCATCGTCGGGCTCGATACGTCATCGCCGTACCGCAACATCACGAACGGACGCATCAACCGCTGGCAGCTCGACCTGTGCAGCAAGGCCCTGAAAGACGCACCGCCTGATGCCGCACGCATCGTCGCCGCACATCACCACTTCGCACCGGCTCCGGACTACCTGCACGACTGGACGATGCCCAAGGCAAAGCGGGCGATGGACCGGTTCGTTGATCTGGGCGTCGAGATGATTCTCGGCGGGCACCTGCACCGGGCCTACATCGGCAACTCGCTGGACTTCTATCCGGGTGACGACCGCGAGCACGGCATCATCATCGTCCAGTGCGGCACGACGACGTCACGCCGCGGTCGAGGCCGCGAGCGAGAGAAGAACTCGTTCAACGTCATCGAGATTTCCGAGACGACGCACCGCATCACGCACTACGTCTACTTCAGCGACGATCGAGTCTTCACCCCGTTCAGCCAGCACCACTACCCCCGCCCCGGCCGCCGCTTCGAACACGACGTTCTGCGAGCATCGAACCTTGAGGACGACGAACACACTAACGCCGAGCAGCACACGGAAGCTGCAAGGGCGTGATGATACAGGTCTCGGATGGCCAGAACGAAACCGGATCAGCTTTCGGGTGGCCCGGTTCTTGGCGCCTTACAGATACGGCGGGTATTCGGTCATGTCGACGGGCTGCAGTTCGTAGTGGGACTGCAGGAAGGTGACCAGGTCGGCCAGCTGTTCGACGGTGACGATTTCGTTGTAGTTCAGCATCCGGGAATGCTTGCCTTCGGCGTCGGTTGTGACTTCTTCCTTTGCGTAACCCTTCGCGATCTTGTGCGATGGGTTGATGATTGAGGTCACCAGTTCGCCGTAGGTTTCGATACGAGCGACTTTGCCCCCGAGTGCGACGGACAGGTCGGTCGCGTTTTCAGCAGCCGGCAGGTCGACGCCTTTGACTTTGTGGCAGGCGTTGCACTGCAGTTCGACAAACGTCGCTTGGCCGCGAGCGACGTCGCCCTCGGGCAGAGTAAACCCGCGACCGGACTGCGGTGCCGGCCCACAGCCGGCGACAAGAACAGCCGCGACAGACAGTGCGATCAAGTAACGGAACATGGTTCTGCCCTCCTTTCGGACCAGAGCCGACCAACCCGGGCTGCGACTGGCAGGCCGGTTGTCAGTCGACCATTCAGACGGCAGAACATTTCGCAAACGCAGTGCCATGGCGCTTGATTCGATCGGAATTCTCCGACGGTTGTCCGTGGCTGAACGGAGAATCGTCCGAGGTGGCGAATTCGTGATCGCGCACAAGAACAGCCGCTCGGACGAGCGGCTGTTTCGATTCACCTATACCTGTCGAGCATCGATTGTCAGGCGGCGCCGTTCTCTTTGCTGTCCGCCGCGTTTTCGCCAATCGGACCATCAACGACGACGAAGATGACTCGCACAGGGTTGGGTGTTTCGCTCGACACTGCTGGGGTGGCATCTCCCACTGGGGCTTCCTCGGCGTCTGTCGTCGCCGAGTCGGACTGCACCAGACGGTCGAGCTGGCTGCCGGGTTTCAACGTCACCGCTCGCTGGGAAGCGGCAGATGAACCTGAGGCTTTATCGATGCCCAGTTCCGTCCGCGTTTCCGGTTCAAGTTCTGCGACGCGAACTGGCGAGTCGACTTCCAGCAAACCGAACTTCAGCTTGCGACGAAACTCGGCGATTGCCTGCGAGAGTTTCTCGCGGTCGGATTCGACGTACACCGCGACCAGACCGTTTCCAGCACCGGACGAGTCGCCATCAACCGCTTCAAACTGGTGGGCCGACAACAGGACCTGCAACGCTTCGACGCCAAGCTTCCGGTCGACCACCGTCAGACGAATCACGCCGACCGAGTCACCATTCGCATCAACGGCTTCGATGATGTCGCCGACGCGAGCCGCCGTCAGATCGTCTCGCGAAATCTGTAGTACCTGATGCCGCGTCTCGACGCTGACAGTTTCCGCGATCGGGTTCTGGCCGTCGGGAGAGCCACGGAACTCAGCTCGGTTCGCGAGTGCTTCCGGACGCTCCTGCTGCACCGAACGGATTTCCGGAGCGGTGCCGCCATTCTCTGCGATCTGCTGGCCGCGATCCTGTCCGAACCAGACGGCTGCCCCAACCGTTAGAGCGACTGCGGCAGAAAGGCCAACCAGCCGCGTCAGTCCCGGTCGACCGCCGGCGCGTCCCGAGCCGGTCGGGCGGTCCTGTCCGGGACGAACTGCCTGCTGAATCTCAGCCATCACGGCACTGTGCAGGGTCGCCGGAGCAGGAATCTGAGGCAGCTCCTTGACGGCGGCTGAGACGCGACGCAGCTCAGCCAGCTCGTGCTGGAGTTCCGGCGACGAGGCCAGTTCCTGCTCGAGGGCGGCGTGTTCTGCGTCCGTCAGCTCGCCATCGAGCAGTGCGGAGAGTCGTTCGTTGTCAGGTTTGCCGTTCATGGCCGTGTCCTGTCCCTCGGGCTGAAATCCAGCGGAATCGTGTGTCCCGAGAACTCTAGCTGTTCAGCCGGATCAGAAAAGTGTCGCAGCCCGTAACTCCAGCCGGGCGTTCATGTTCCGCCGATTTGTCAGCGGACTTCAAGAGCTATGAGACGACTCTTAAGGGCAATAGTTCCCCGATTTTCGACGGGATTCGGCAGATTGTCGCTTTCCGGAGAGGGTTCCCGGACGCACTGCCTCAGGCTCCCAGGTTGCCGGATCTGCCCGACGGTGCGGATTTCGATTCGACTGACCGTACCGATTATTCCGATTCTGAGGATGGTGGGAGTTTTGCGGACTGGGCCGCGCTGCGCCGTTCTGGGAGGGACGCCGGCGGTCGATAGCTTCGCGGAATCCAGTGACGAGGGAGCGTTGCTGTCGAGTGGGGACGTCCGGTTGAGCGTCGAGGCTCGATGACGGCTGCAGGGGGAGAGTCTGCCGTGTCCAGGCGAATTGAATCGAAGCGTTCCGGTCTGCCGTCGCGCGCCGTGCATAGGCGCGGCGGAAACCGGCAACCTGTGCCGTCCGAACAGCTTGAGCGGAAGCTGTTGCTTGGCAGCCTCTCCGGAACTGATACCGGAACGCTGGCAGGCGGACTGCTACCAATCGAAACCGCCGATCTGCTGTCGCGAGCCCAGTTGCAAAACCTCGCTCCCGCCGACCTGGCACTGCTCGAATACGAAGCCGGCATCGAAGCTGTGCGGGCTCATCTGAAGCAGGCCGAGATGCACGATGCTGACTCGTCGCTCGCACTGTCAGAAGCCGAGCAACTGGCCATCGCGCTGCAGCATCAGCAGGAAGTGGCTGACGCCGCCGGAGAAGCCGCTGCAAACTCAGAGTCATCGAGCGAAAACCAGGTTGAGCCGGCGGACGTCGCTCGCGCACTCGAACAGGCGGAACAGTTCGCTCTGTTCGGTGTCGAGGACTCGACAGTAGAGCCGGATGCCGACGCGGATGACGAACTCGGAGCGGACGACGACGGCGAGCTGAGCGCGGACGGTCTCAAGGCAGACTCAGAGTCCGGCGACGACGAGACTGAGTCGCGCTCGGAGTCGCTCGACGTGGCGACAGACGATTCGGAAGACGCACTTCGCAAACTATGGGACGCGCTCGCCGCTCACGACTCGGGTCGCGGATTGTCTCAGGCGTTTGATCTGACGTTTGCATCCGGAGCTGGTCCGTCGAGCCAGGCGGTCGCTCAAATCGCAGCAGCAATCGCATCTTCGGTTGGCAGCGGACCGTCGAACGGTGGCGCTCTTTCAGGATCGCCCGCAACGTCGACGGGTAACATCGCTTCGGCAGGCGGGTCATCAACAGCCAATAGTGCGGCGACTGTTTCAAAGTCGTCTGGCAGTGCTGCAACGACGGGCCAGACAGTGGTCAGCGCACAAGCCGTCGCAAATCAGACCAGTCAAAACCAGACGCCACAGGAGCCCGTCGTTGTCCGGTACGACTTCCGCGACTTCGCCGGTTACAGCAACGAGATCACGTCGGCTGAGCGGGCTGCCGCCGAAGACGCCTTCCTCAACTGGCAGTCCGCGACGGGCAAT
>JAPOLP010000689.1 GCA_029977045.1 Planctomycetota bacterium | reverse complement strand
CGACGCTCAGTCCAAGTTCTGCAGCGACAGCTGACGAGCCGCGACCCTCGACAGCGACTTTCCAGAACGCCTGCCAGGTCGACGCTTCAAACTCGTGCTGCACTCGCGACACGGCCCACTGAAAACGAGCCTGTTCCCAGTCGCGGTCCCATTGCTCTTCGTCGTTTGCGGCAACGCCATCCAGCACGGACTGCCGGAACTGACTGTCGCCCGTCGCGACGGGACGCTTCTTGGCGGACGTGACGAAGTCGTTGTAGGCGTTCCGCGTGACTGTATAGAGCCATGCCCGGAAGCGGCCCGACTGCGGCTGATACTCGAAGCTGCGAATCGCCCGGGCGACCGACGCCAGCACGTCCTGCAGAACGTCCGCGATGTCGGCGTCCTGCAGCCCGCGGCGTTTCAGGTACGCGTACAGAACCGGCGTGTACAGTTCGACGAACTCGCGCCAGGCATCATCGTCGGAAGCGTTTCGGACCCGCAGCAGCAGGCTGGGGCGAGTGACCGGCGTGTTGGGCATTGTTCTCGAAGTTCGGGGCGGTCTCGGCGGAGTGGTGGTTGTTGCGGGGATTCTGTCGACGATCGCGATCCGGCTCCATGCGGATTCGCGAGGTCCGTTCAAAGTTTCGAGGAAGCAGCCTGCGTCATCGCTGGTTGACCGCCGAGTCGATTTCCGATCTGCTGCAGCCTCGCCACAACACAGTTAGCGGAACGGTGCAAGCTGTCCGGTCGAATGCGGTCACGACCGCAGGGATTATCGATGCAAACAGGGAAGACAGTCAGTCGATCGCTGATTCTCACGCTGCTGAGCGTGCTCGCGGTCGGCTGCTCAAACAACGACTCGTACCCGACGCGACCGATCACGCTGGTCTGCCCGTGGGCGGCGGGCGGCGGGACGGATCGCGTGTCGCGGCAGATGGCGATCTATCTCGAAAATGAACTCGAAGTGCCGGTCAACGTGATCAACGCGACCGGCGGCCAGGGTGTCACAGGGCACGCTCGCGGGCTGCTGGCACGCCCCGACGGCTACACGCTGTCGATGATGACGCTCGAACTGAGCATGCTGCACTGGCGCGGTCTGACCGACCTGGACTGGCAGAGCAGCGAGCCTCTGATGTCCGTCAACGAGGACCCCGCAGCGTTGTTCGTTCGCGAGGACTCGCCCTTCACAACGATGGGCGAACTCGAAGCCGCCGTCCGCGACAAGCCGGGCGAGCTGAAAGCCTCGGGCACGGCTTCACTCGGAGCGTGGCATCTGGCTCTGGCCGGATGGCTGCTCTCGTTCGATCGGCAGCCAACGGACGTCGTCTGGATCCCGTCACAGGGCTCGGCTCCCAGTCTGCAGGAGTTGATGAGCGGCGGCATCGATCTGGTCTGCTGTAGCGTGCCGGAAGCAAGGTCGCTGCTCGACGCCAGCAAGATTCGCTGTCTGGGAGTCATGGCCGACCAGCGGCTCGCACTGCCAGGTCTCGAAAAGTATCCGACGCTCAAGGAACAAGGATCGAACTGGACGCTAACCGGCTGGCGAGGAATCGGAGTTCCCAAAGGCACGCCGCTGGAAATCCGCGAGCGGCTCGTTACGGCGTTGCGTCGCATCGTGACTGGCGAAGCGGAAGTCGATGGCCGCACATTTCCGACGTACATGCAGGGCGAGGGCTTCGACTATACGTGGCGGCAGACCGACGACTTCGCAACGTTTCTGAAGGACGCCGATCAGACATTCGGAGCCCTGCTGAGCCGCGACGAATTCAAGACCGTGAAGTCCGGCCCCGTCGGTCCCGATGCGTTTCCATTGCTGGCAGGCTGTCTGGCAATAGGCAGCCTGACAGTGATCAGCGTCGGCGCCGCGCGACGTCGTGGAGTACCGCCGCTATCCGACGCGACCGGCAACGAACCGGCAACGGACTCCTCTTCCGCTGACGAAAACGTCGCGACTTCGGCAACTCAAAAGCTCGCGTTCACCTGCGTGATCGTCGCCACGGGAGCCTACTCGCTCGCCGCAGACTCGATCGGCTTCATTCCGGTGTCTGCCGTCCTGCTGCTGGGCATCTCACTGCTGCTGAAGGCTCCCGTCCGGACCGCCCTGCTGGTCGCCGTCCTCGCGAGCCCGATCATCTATCAGATCTTCACCGTCCTGCTGCGCGTGCCGCTCCCGCCAGGGTTGTTTGGTTGGTAGTGGAATTACTGATGTAGGGTGCGTGGAGCGCAGCGGAACGCACCAATCGTCGATCAACCGTGCGTTCCGCTGCGCTTCACACACCCTACAGTTTCGGACGAACAATGAGCGAAGCTCTGCAGACAGCCCTTCAGAACACATTCAGTCCCGAGACGCTGCTGGTCATTCTGCTGGCCGCGATGTTCGGCCTGTTTGTTGGAGCCGTGCCGGGCCTGACCGCGACGATGGCAGTCGCGTTGATGGTGCCGTTCACGTTCTTTCTCGACCCGGTGGCCGGTGTCGCGGCGATCGTGACGATGGAAGCCTGCTGTATCTTCGCTGGCGATATTCCAACGACCTTGATGCGCATTCCCGGCACGCCGTCGTCGGCTGCGTACGTCGACGATGCATACGCGCTGACCAGGCGGCACGAGCATCAGAAGGCTCTCGGCGTCTCGCTCGTCTTCAGCGTGATCGGCGGCCTCGTTGGAGCCGTCGTGCTGATCGTCGCCGCTCCACAACTCGCCCGCGTGGCGTTTGAGTTCTCCAGTTACGAATACTTCTGGCTGTGCGTGCTTGGCTTGAGCTGTGCCGCGATCGTCTCACGAGGTTCCGCCGCGAAAGGGCTGCTTGCCCTGGCGATCGGGCTGCTGATTGCCTGCGTTGGAATCGGCTCGACACACGGAGTCCCGCGACTGACGTTCGGCATCGAGCAGCTCGCGTCGGGCATCGACTTCATCCCGGCGATGATCGGGCTGTTTGGTTTCTCGGAAGTGCTCCGCAACGTCCTGAAGCCCGTCGTGCAGCAGTCCGACCTGAAGGCTGCTGCCGAGGAAGAAGCCCGATTCGGCACGCGCGGCTGGCTCGGTTCTGCGATTCGGTCCGTCTTTCAGGCAGCGCTGCAGCGAGCGAAGTCGTCGGTCGGTCGCATCCTGACGTCGAGCACAATCGGAGCCTTCATCGGAATGCTGCCCGGAGCCGGAGCGGACATCGCTGCCTGGGTCTCGTACGCCGTGTCAAAGCGACGCTCAACGAAGGACGAGCAGGCCGAATACGGCAACGGCTCCCTGCAGGGCATCGCAGACGCGACGACGGCCAACAATGCGTCGCTGGCTGGAGCCTGGATTCCCGCTCTGGTGCTCGGCATCCCGGGCGATTCCGTCACGGCGATCGTGATTGGCGTCCTGCTGATGAAGAACGTCTCGCCCGGCCCGGACATCTTCCAGAACTCGGATCAACTGCCGATCGTCTACAGCATCTATCTGACGTTCGTCCTCGCCAACCTGCTGCTGCTGCCGCTGGGCTTTCTGGCAATCCGGCTCGGCAGCCAGATCGTCCGAGTGCCCCGCTACGTCATCCTGCCGCTGATTCTGATGGCGTGTATCGTCGGCTCGTTCGCGATCAATTCGAGCTACTTCGACGTCTACGTCATGCTGAGCATGGGCCTGCTCGGCTTCATCCTCGAACGCTTCGGCGTCCCCCTCGGCCCCGTCGTCCTCGGAATCATCCTCGGCCCGCGACTGGAAGAAACCTTCGTGCAAAGCCTCACCAAGTCCGACTCGCTGACCGCCTTCTTCAGCCGCCCTATCGCCGCCAGCCTCGGAGTGGTCTGCATCGTCGTGTGGCTCTGGCCCCTGATCTCACGGCTTCTCGGCAGAAATCGGCGATCAACCGACGCCATTGCCGCTTAGCGCGAGCGGACTTCTGGTGAGCATCGCTGCTCTCGTCGTTCTTGAGTCGAAATTGCCTCGCGGTGAAAGTTTGCGGTGTTTCCGCCCCGTGAGTGGCGATTCACGCCACTTCACAGGGCGACACCGGGTGCTGATCCGGT
>JAPOLP010000028.1 GCA_029977045.1 Planctomycetota bacterium | reverse complement strand
AGATTTCCTTCGGGAGGCCGTCAGTCGCCCCCGGCAACGGCATGATCTGCGGCTCGACGGCGTTCAGAATCGCCTGCTGGAAGTGGAAGAGGCGTTCTTCGCGGATGGATATCAGGCCAGCTCCAAATGGCTGCAGCGGCGACGCGAGGCCTCGCTGGACGGATGGAAGCACGGCTCCATCTTCATCCTGCACGCGATCGATCAAACGACTGTAAAACCGATCCGTCAACCTGCCGGTAACGCGGCGGACGATCGAGTTTCGCTGCCCGGTATTGCAGAACATCCGCAACCGGCGCGAACAGCGACCGGGCGAGATCGGCATCACGCTGGTAACGATCGTGACCGGGCCGGCTTCGACAATTTCGAGATTCGGATGCCGCAGCCACTGGCGATACCGACCGACTTCACCCTGCCCGATGAATGCTTTGATTCGACGCCGCACGCGAGCCTTCAGACTGGCTGGCTCGTACGGCGTGATTGTCTCGAACCAGTGCCACGCGTCACCGAATTCGTGAAAACAAACGTCCGCCTCGGGTGATTGCCCGAACGTGCCCGCGTGCACCATGGTGACGTGATAGCTCTCCAGCGAGTTCTCAACCGTGACCTTCCAGTTGGCTTCGATCTCCCAGTCGCGAGTGAAACAGAAACTGGCGTCCTCGCCAGTTCGCTCTTCAAGGACGTCGGCAATTGGGCCGAGCCACTCGTGAAGCGGCAGCGTGCTCTCATTCAGATTGACGAAGACGTACCCGCCGACCGTTTCACAGAGCAGCGGTCGCAGCCCGAGTTCTCCCTGCTTCAATGGCCGGAAGCTGCGCGCGTCGGGAATGCGTTTCGTGTTGCCGTCGTCGGCGAATTCCCAGCCGTGATACTGGCAGACCAGCCGATCGCCAGCGTGTCCGCACGACTGCTTACAGAGCTTCGCAAACCGGTGTGGGCAGATGTTGAGGAATGCTTTGATCTCACCGCCGCGATTCCAGGCGATCACCGGCGTGCCGAGAATGTCCGCCGTGATGAAGTCGCCGTCGCCGGGCAGTTCCTGCCGCGTGCCCAGAAGATGCCATGCGGGCTTGAAGAGCTGCTCGATCTCGCGGCTCTGGAACTCGTCCGAGCAGTAGGCGGTCGTCGGCAGAAGCTGAGGCAGATGGCTGTCGCTGATAAACACGACGGACTCCTTCCCGGTGTTCGTGTCGAACGCCGCGCTGTTCGGCGACGTTCGGCCAGTCGGAAGACGCCTTTTAACGTGTTCTCAGTTGTGGTGGAACTCCTGAGGAACGGCAACGGCATCAGATCAGCAGCACATCGAAGTCGAACACAAATGCGTCGTCGATCGTGTCCATCGCGTCGGTCATCACGACGTCACCTTCGAGCATCGTTCCATTGCCCGCTCCGGTCACAACGTCGGAGCCGCCGTTGCCCCGAACGCGGTCGTCGCCTGCTTCTCCGAGCAGCACGTCGTCATTGCTGCCGCCGATCAACGCGTCATTGCCATCGCCGCCCAGCAGTGTGTCGTTGCCCGCGTTGCCGACGATTCGATCGTCGCCACTGCCACCGCGGATCGCATCGTCTCCGTCGTCGCCGGACAGCAGATCGTTCCCACCAAGACCGTCAACGATGTCGTTTCCATTGCCGCCCGCTAGGACGTCGTCGAAGTCGCTCCCGATCAGCGTGTCGTTTCCGTCGCCACCGTTGATTGCGACTCCAATCGGAGAGGCCGATGCATCGATCCGATCCGCCAAAGTAGAGCCCGTCAGCAGATAACTGCGGGCGACAACCTCGGCAACGTCACCGCGGTCGGAACGATAACCTGCGGCGTTGATCGAGACGTTCCCTCCGACTTCGTCATCGACTGCCGTTGTTCCGCTGCCGCCCTCAATCCGGTCAATGCCTGCGCCGCCACGAATGTCGTCATGTCCGCCCTGGCCACGAAGAATGTCGTCACCGTCGCCCCCATCGAGCGAATCCCGGCCGCCGGAACCGCGAATGCTGTCGTTGCCTTCTCCGCCGGCCAGCAGATCGTCACCGCCAAGTCCGGCCAGCATGTCATCGCCGGCACCGCCGTCGATCATGTCGTCGGCCATGCTGCCTGTGATAACGTCGTCGCCTTCGCCACCGAGCACATTGACCGGAACACCAATCGCCGACGCATCGAACACGTCGTTCTGTGGCCCAAGGTCGACGAGAATCTGGCCTGTCACCATCGCTGCCGGTACTCGAATTTCGTTTGTCGACGGATTCACTCCGTCACCCAGCTCAAACAGCGGCGACGTGACGACAAACTCGTCAGCCATCTCATCAAATGTCAGCGTCACTGAGTTCGCACTTCCGCCAGCAACAACATCCGAGATCGTCAGGTTGCCGGACATATCGACGGTGACAACGACACTCGGGTCAGTCCCCTCAATCACATTCCCCGGGGTCAGATCGCGACCGTCAAAGCCGACAAAGTCCAGCGCGTAACGTTTGACTCGAAAGACAATGCTCGACCGCACTCCCAACAGGGCAAACCCCGGCAGAAAACCGGGCTCGTCACCCTGATGCAGAATTGTGTCACCTGCGTCGACGGGGTTCACGTACTCCCACACGATTTCACCAGCGGACGTGACTTCAAACGCCCGACCCGTACTGCCCTCGCCAATCAGCGTGTTGCCGTTTGGCAGTCGCTGCACACTGGAGACGATCGGCGAGAAGAAGCTGCCATCGGGTCCTTCCGAATATGTCCACACGGGAGCCGCCGGGCCATACGTCCCATCCATGCCGATCAGGTAGTCGCCGTATTCCGGGTCGTAGAGGCCCAGTGTCGAACTGCCGTTGTCGTTCCAGTCACCCACGATCGGACGCCAGCCTGAAGTGGCCCCAGCCGTTGCGTACGTCGACAGTACCTCGCCGGCATCGCCCAGATCGTCACCGTACTGCAGTGTTGTCGTTGAAGGGTCATACCACCCGATCGAATCCGAACCGTTGCCGTCCCAGTCGCCAGCAACAGGCTGCCACGCGGAATCGACATCGCCGCGATTCAGAGTGCTCCAGGCCGACACGTCAGTCACAACGACGTTGTTCGTATAGCGAAACGCTGTAGTTGTGACGTCGTACAGCCCGATCGAATCAAATCCGTCGCCGTTCCAGTCACCTGCCAGTGGGACAATCGGCCCCGCTCCAGCGTTATCAAGCGTCAGCGAAATCGCACCGCTGCCACTCGTCGAATTGAACAGAGTGAACGTTGCAGTCGCAGGATCGAACACGCCAACCGTGTCGACGCCATCGCCGTCCCAGTCACCAGCAAGGGCCAGCAGTCCGGCACCGCTCAGCGGACTGGTCCATTCAACGACAGCATCCCGACCATCGGCGTTGGCATCGTTGAGATAGAACGTTCCCGTTGCAGGATCGAAGGCTCCAGTCGAGTCAGTTCCGTCACCGTCCCAGTCACCTGCGATTGGCTGCCAGTCGTCCGGAGCCGGATGGGTTCCGAACGAGACAACGTCGCCCATCGAACCGTCCATCTGTTGCGTTAGATGGAACTGAGTGCCAATCCGCGGCGGAGCGATTTCGACTGCTTCCGAATAATTGCTGCCGTCAACCCGATTCCAGCCATTATTGAAGATCAGGAAGTTCCCTGCTCCATCAAGCCCTTCGCCAATGAACTGCGCGTCGTGCTGGTAGAAGAGCTGCTGATCATCTCGGATCCCCTGCCCGTAAGCCTCGGGATTTCCCCAGCGGTAGAGCAGGTCGCCGCCCTTGCCGCTGTTTCCGCCGGAGTGCGAAGCCGCTTCAGCAGTTGTCGTGCTGTGATCGATCACCCAGATCTCGTTCTGCTCGCGAGCGGAAATCACAATCTGGTCGAGTTCAGGGTCGTACTGCACGGCGTTGAAGTGGTTCCAGTCTGGCACCGTGTTGCCGGCTCCGGTACCAGTCGAGATATCGTTGAAATCGATCAGCCCCGGGTGATCTGCGACGACACCGAAGTTCGCTTTCGTGTCATCGAAGTCCTGGACCAGGTGATCCTTGACGTGCCAAGACCAGACGATTTCGCCACCGACACCGGCATCCAGGTCCGGCTGAATCTCGATAATTGAATCCGGCCAGACTCCGTTTCCTTTGTCGTCGAACAGGCTCGGATCGCGTCCCTGATCGAGAGCCGTCTGAATCGAAAGACGCTCCCACGCAATCGCCAGAATGTTTCCGTTCGGCAGTACCTCAATGTCGTGATGCAGTCGCAGATCGCCGTTCTGGCCGCTGGTCTCATTCAGCTCGAAGTACCAGATCAGTTCGCCGTCCCAGCCAATCCGCTCGATCCGCCCGGCAGCTCCAGGTGCATTCATCGTCTGCGAGGTATTCGGCAACTGAGCGGTTCGCAGCAGCGAGCCGTCCTCAAGGATGTAGTTGGAGTTTGTCCGGTAATCACTGTCCCACGTGTGGACGACGCGGCCTTCCATATCGAGCAGGTAGGTCGTCGTGCTGGCCGATGGAGCCAGCAGGTTGTAGCCGTCGTACGCCTGGGCCATGTCGTACTGCATCAACCCGACAGTTTCGCCGGTCAGCAGCAGACGGGCTTCCAGTGTTTCGAGCAACTGGTTCTGAGCGGGGACGCTCGAAGCCGGCGAACGACGGGCGGCCTGGCGGCGACGCGAACGAGGGAGTCGCAGCGTGCGAATCAGCATGGCAGGAGCTTCCTGACGGCAAAGACAGAATGATCGGCTCAGAGAATCCAGAACGCCGGCCCCCACTGGGCGCAGCGGTATCTGTCAGATCACGCTATCGACTGCTGGCAGTCGTTCCTCAGTTGGAACTATTCCAGCAACACCGTTTCAGCTCGTCAGGTCGCCAATGAGGCCGGGAATGCCCGATTGGCAAACGCATCCAGCGAAGACGGTTCGCAAGTCATTGCGCATGGGGCAGGATTTGACGGCGATGCCGATCCCGGTCAGCCGGCACGCTTCGTTCAATGGAACAAGCCATTGCGGGCAAACTGAGCGCAAAGAAAAAACCGCCCTGCAATCCGTTGCAGGGCGGCCTGAGTGAGTGACACGCTGATCCCGTTCCATCCTGGTGAGGTCAGACTGTTGCGTTTCCCGAAGCGTCCAGTGTCTTCGATCAGAAACGCCCAGCGATCTCGCTGACGTGTCGCAGCTTGATCACACCGCATCCTTTCGGTGCCTGAATCCGCGAAGCCCGGTCAGCCAGCGGAAAGTTCGAGTTGCTGAATCAGTCACCAGAGCACGGTCACAAGTTGATGCCGCGGGCAGACGGGACTGCCCGAAAAGCTGCGGCGTCAACCGGCGACTGCGCACAGAGCACGCAGTTCGGCAGCAAGGGGGTGAGCCGGCCTGCGTGGCGCGACTGAAAGCACAACGTTCGAGGCGGATCGATCCCTGATCCTGTTGGCCGTCTTCCTGACGGTCCGAGCTCGCCGCTCTGACTGTGACGCTTGACCGAAAGCTGCGCCGGGGTGCCTGGCTGTCAGAGCCTGAACTCAATCCTCGTAAGCCTGTTCCGCAATCTCGTCGAACTGCGGACTGAGCTGCGCGACGTATTCCTCCCAGCGGGCCTTGTCCCACAGTTCGAGATGATCGCTCACCCCGAGCAGCACGACTTCCCGCTGCAGTTCCGCCAGAGCCTTGAGCCGTTCCGGAATGCGTAATCGTCCCTGAGCATCCAGATCGAGCTTCTCCGCCTGGCCATAGAACAGTCGCATGTAGCTGCGGACGTCGAGTTTCGCGGCTGACTTGTCGGACATCCTTGCCGACAGAGCATCGAAAGCGGCGGGCGTGAAGATCGCGAGTGACTTGTCCGTCCATGGAGCAATGAACACCGCCTTCAGGTCCTCGCCACCCAGATCGGCGCGAACGCGAGCGGGAACGGCAAGCCGCCCCTTCTCGTCCAGCGATCGAGGCCACGTGCCTGTCAGCGTCATTCGTCACCGGCGTGTCTCCGTCTTCCATGACTACCCACTGACCCCCACAACGACCCACGCAAGGTATCCAGCAGATCCATCCCGTCAAGACGTGATCTTTGTGAGCGCGCACGGCGAAACCCTAAAATCCGTCACAACTCCTTTTCCTAGAGCAACTTGAGAATTCCGACTTTTTGTGTCGGATTGCCCGGAGCGTTACGCATCAGCTCCGGCGGATGACCAGCGACTCGTAGAGGCGGTCGTACTGAGCAACGACAGAATCCCACGTAAAGCGTTCTGCCACTTCGTGTTGCAGGGCTACAGCCATCTGCAGTGGGAGAGATCGATCGCGAAGAGCGACCGAGATGGCTTCTGAAAGGGCTTCCGCTTCTCCGATCTTGACCAGAGTCCCGGTCCGACCGGGTTCGATGATCTCGCGAACCCCCTCGGTCTCGGTCGCGGCAATCGGAATTCCAGCGGCTGCAGCTTCCAGCACGACGTTTGGCATTCCCTCCCACCGGGAAGGCAGGACAAACAGCGTTGCAGCGTTGAGAAACTGCGGAATCTCCGGTCGCCAGCCAGCCAGATGAACCCGGCTTTCCAGCCCAAGCCGCCGGGCCGTCTCTTCAATCTGCCCTCGCAACGGGCCATCACCGACAAACAGCACATGCAGCTTGGGTCGGGCAGCGACGATCTTCCCCACCGCGTTCAACAGCAGCAGCGGATCTTTTTGCGGATCGAGCCGACCAACTGCAAGGACGACTTCCGCTTCCGTCGGAATGCCGAACTCCGACAGATCAGCAGGCTCTGCATCACGGTACTTCTCGACGTCGACGCCGTTCGGAATGACGACGACCTTCTCTTCGCTCAGGCCTGATTCGCGAACGCAGAAATCGGCGACGCCGCGACTCACGCAGACATGCCTCTCGACGAGGCTTTCGGTCCAGCGATCAATCGCCAGCCGCCAGCGACCGCGACGATCGGCGACACGAATCCCCGACAAAACGTGCGGTACTCCCGCCCTCCGGGCAGTCAGACGTCCGGCGATATTCGCGTGAAAGAGGAACGTCTGCAGAATCCGCGGCTGCTGCCGACGCAGCTCGCGAGTCAACCCGACCGTCGCTTTCCAGAGCCCTCCTGGACTGAAAACACGATTCGCTCCGAGGCACATTACCGGAACGCCAGCAGCTTCCAGAGGCTCGGCTAGCGGCCCTCGACCGCTCAGACAGATCACCGACGGCGTCCAGCGTTCCCGAGGCAGCCCGGTCGCAATCTTCACCAGCGCACGCTCCGCCCCACCGATATCCAGCTCGGTAATCAGAAAGCAGATCGGCAATGGGACAGGATCGGACATGGCCTCAGGTTGTAGCGGCTTCCTCGAACGTCTCGCGACGTGAATCGCCCTTCGATATCGAGATCGTCCGATGCGTTGCTGCCAATTCACGTTGCGACGCTGATTCTGCACGGAAACCGGCGGCGCATCCTTGTTCGGCAAGGGCGGTCACCATTATCACTCGCTGACGGGCGGAACGGCGTTCCATTGCCCGTTTTTCCCATTCAGAACCTCAGATTGAACACTGGCCGAAGCGATGAGTGAGCCGAAATTCCGCGTCCTGATCACCGACAGTCTGTCCGATGCCGGGCTCGACATCCTGCGGAGCTTTCCGGAAATCGAAGTCGTCGAAGGCTCGCCGAACACCGTCCGCGAGGACCTTAAGAACGCCGACGGAATCATCATTCGCAGTGGCACGCGGCTGACTGCTGAAGTCCTCGAAGGCCAGCCGCGGTTGAAGGTGGCCGTGCGAGCGGGTGTTGGCGTCGACAATATCGATCTCGACGCCGCGACGCGTGAAGGCATCGTCGTGATGAACACCCCGGCGGGGAACACGACGAGCACCGCCGAGCACGCCTTTGCGATGATGACGTCGCTCGCTCGAAACATTCCGCAGGCGGCAGCCAGCATGGCCGACGGCGGTTGGGAAAAGAAGAAGTTCAAAGGCTCGCAGCTCGCCGGCAAGACGCTGGCCGTGATCGGGCTCGGTCGAATCGGCATGACCGTCGCCAAACGCGGACTGGCGTTCGAGATGAACGTCATCGGGTACGACCCCTTCCTGTCGGAAGAACGCGCCGCCGAGTACGGCATTACGCTGTACCGCGACGTTGACGAGCTGATCGACAAGTGCGACTTCATCTCGATCCACACTCCGCTGACGGAAGAGACCCGTGGTCTGATCAACTCAGCCCGGATCGAGCGAATGCGGCCAGGCGTCCGCATCGTCAACTGTGCCCGCGGTGGCATCGTCGACGAGAACGACATTGTTGAAGCAGCGAAGTCTGGCAAAATCGCCGGCGTTGCTCTTGACGTTTTCAGCCAGGAACCGCTGCCCGCTGATTCACCACTGCGAGGCGTTCCGAACATCGTCCTGACGCCCCACCTTGGAGCCTCGACCGACGAAGCTCAGGAAGCCGTCGCGATCGAAGCTGCGGAAATCATCACCGCGTTTCTGGTCAATAACGAAGTCCGGCACGCGATTAACATGGCCCCGATCTCGGGTCGGGAACTCGAAGAGTCGAAAGCGTATCTCGATCTCGGTTACCGGCTCGGCCTGCTGCAGTCGCAGTTGCTGCAGCAGAGGTTCAAGTCGGCTGGCCTCAAGGAAGCATCGATCGCCTACCGGGGCGATGTCGCCGACAAAAAGACAAAGCTGATCACGTCAGCCTTCGTCGCGGGTCTGATGAGTTCTGGCGTTTCCGAGCCAGCTAACATCATCAACGCCGAAGCAATCGCCCGCGAACGCGGCATTCACATCACCGAATCGTCGTCTCGCGACGCGGGCGATTTCGCGTCGGTCGTCAGCGCGACCGTCCGAACGGACAACGGCGAGTTCAGCGTCTCGGGCACGATCTTCGGCGACAAGTTCCTGCGTCTGGTAAAGCTCGACGGCTTTCTGCTCGACGCGTGGCTCGACGGCCAGTTGCTGATCTTCCGCCACCAGGACAAGCCTGGCCTGATCGGTTTTATCGGGACTGAGTGCGGCACGCACGAAATCAACATCTCGCACATGGCTCTGGGCCGCGACGATGTTGGTGGAGAAGCGGTTGCCGTGCTGAATCTCGACAGCAAGCCGACCGAAGAACTGCGGGCCGAGGTTGCTGGGCATGAGTACGTAACCGGAGTCGACCTCGTCGAACTGCCGGCGCGTGGTGCCGCGCTGCCTTGGCTGGATGGCAGCCGCTAGTCTCGATCTGGTAACGTGGTGGCCTCGCCGAGCAGACTCCTCTGCTCTTTGACCCGCCACGTTTCCTTCGCAGCCGACGACTTCCGCAGACTTCGAGTGAGCCCGCGTGCGTACTCGGACCTGCCAGGTCGGCTCGCCAGACCGGTTTCGAGACGATGTCCATTCTCCGATTGCGTCTTGCTCTGTCAGCGATCGCGTTCGCCACCGGACTTTTTCTGACCAGCGCAGCGGATGCTCAGAACGAGCGTCCTGCAGCAGGCTCGTCCGGCTGGTCGAAACTCATCGCCGCCGATGGACCGGAACTGCACTGGAGCTTTGATGGTGAGACCGCTCACGCGGCAGTCAGTTCCGTTCCGGGCGCCTCCGTGCCTGACGGAACAATCGCCGGTGCACTGAAGCTTGGCGTGCCCGGCCCGGTGCGTCGCGACTCGCGGTACTTCAGCGCGGGCAACCTCGCTGCCGAATTCCCCGGTCCCGGAGCTGCCATCAAGCTGAAGGATCCCGGCGAGAGGAGTCTGCTCGACTTTGACAAAGGCGACGCGCTGACCATTGAGGCGTGGGTCAATCCGCGACCGTTCGGCGGCACCCGCTACATGTACATTGTCGGTAAGGGCCGCACGAACAACGAAGGCGTCGCAAAGGACAATCAGAACTACGCGTTGCGACTTCAGGGCAACGGCGATCAAGCCGTGCTCAGCTTTCTGTTTCGCAGCACGGGCGAAGGCGGCGGCTTCCATCGCTGGACATCGTCCGAGGGATTTCCGGTCGACGGTAAGTGGCATCACGTCGCGGTGACGTACGAGTTCGGCAAGGCCGACAGTCTGCACGGCTATGTTGACGGGCAGCCGGTTGGCGGCGTCTGGGACATGCAGGGAGCAACCGCGAAAGCTCCGGTCGTCGACAACGACGAACTCTGGGTCGGCTCGTCGATGGGCATGGGAACCGGCAGCACCTTCAACGGACAGCTCGACGAGGTCGCGATCTACCGCAAGGCACTGTCCGCCGAACGGTTCCTCGTTCGAGTTCCCCAGGCCCGGCGTCCCGATCCGCCGCCGATGCCGGAAGCCGCTCCGCCGCGAGACAGTGTGCTCGTCGAAGTGCTCGCTGGCATCGCGGACAAGGTCGGCTGGACGGAAGACCTGCCGGAACCCAGCGAGTCATGGACCGAACCGGCATTCGCGTTCTTCGACATGCCGAAGCTGTATTCAGACCGAGGCGTTCAGATCGACCGTCCCAACCCGCTGATTCTGCGAACCCGCAGCCTGGTCACGCTGCCCGCCGGAAGGCATCGACTGCTGCTCCGCACACTGCGTTACGGCCGGCTGTTTATCGATGGCAAACTGGTGCTCGAAACGCCAGTTCGATCTCACAGGCCCGACGCTCACGGGAAGATGTATGAACTCGCGAGTTCCGTCGTCCCAGGTTCACGTCCGCTGTATCCAGGAGCCGAGGAGCGAGCCGCTGAGTTCGAGTCCGACGGCAAAGAGCACGAGTTTCGGCTCGACATTCACGTCGGCGGCCAGAAACGACGACTCGAACTCGGCGAGACAAGCCTGAGTGTCGGACCGATTGCCGATGCCAAACCAGAAGCCGACGCAGTTGCCGCAACCGCGTTTCGCGTCCTCAGCCCAGGCGGGTTCGACATTCCGCTGACCGATGACGGCTGGGAAGCCTACGAGCGTCAGCGTCGCGGCGAGTACGTCGCCATCAACCAGCAGCGGCGGCGTGAGTTCGGTGCCAGCGAGGACCTCTACTGGCAGAAACGCCACGAGACAGCACAACAGATCGTCGGCACTCTGAAGCCGATCGCGATCCCAACACCGAAGAACCAGGAACTCGTCTCGACGCCCGTCGACAACTTTGTCGTCGCGAAGCTCGAAGCGGCAAAGCTGGAGCCGGCGCCGCAGACTGACGATTGGACGTTTCTGCGACGTGTTTCATTCGACTTGATCGGCACTCCGCCGACGCCGGAGATGATCAACGAGTTCTTTGCCGACCAGTCTTCAAATCGCCGAGCCCGGTTCATTGATCGGCTGCTCGAACATCCCGGCTGGGCGGATGCCTGGGTTGGGTACTGGCAGGACGTGCTGGCTGAGAACCCAAACGTCGTCAACCCGACGCTGAACAACACCGGTCCCTTCCGCTGGTGGATTCACGAATCATTTCTCGACAACAAGCCGATCGACCGGTTTGCCACCGAGTTGATCGAGATGCGTGGCAGCTCGCACTTTGGCGGTCCCGCCGGGTTTGAACTCGCAACTCAGAACGACGTCCCCTACGCGGCGAAGGCACACATCGTCGGTCAGGCGTTTCTGGCGTACGAGATGAAGTGTGCCCGCTGCCACGACGCTCCGTACCACGACTTCAATCAGACCGATCTGTTCTCGCTGGCGAGCATGCTCAAACGCGGAGCTCAGTCGGTTCCGAAGACCAGCACGACACCGACCGGCGACTCTAACTCGGAGCTTGTCCAGGTCTCGATGAAGGCCGGCGATTCGGCACCAGCAGCCTGGCCGTTTGCAGAACGGATCAACGGAACGATTCCCGATGGCTTTTTGCGAGCCCCTGGTGACCCCCGGGAAGAACTCGCCGCGCGAATCACGTCGCCGCACAACGAACGATTCGCTCAGGTCATCGCCAACCGGCTGTGGCGGCGGTATCTCGGTCGCGGAATCAACAACCCGGTCGACGACTGGGAACACGCCGATCCGACCCATCCCGAACTGCTGCAGTACCTCGGCCGCGAGCTGATCCGCAGTGGCTACGACCTGAAGCACCTCGCTCGACTGATCCTGAACTCGCATACCTATCAGCGGTCAGTCGGTGTTCCGGAAACGGCAGAGCACGCAATCCTGTACGCGGTCGCAACTCGTCGCCGTCTGACCGCCGAGCAACTCGTTGATTCTCTGTTCGACGTTTCCGGCAAATACTTCCGCGCTGGCGACATGAATATCGACGTCGATGGCAGCCGCAGTTTCCAGTCGTCGCTGAATCTCGGCATTCCCCGGCGTGCCTGGATGTTTTCGTCGCTGTCGAACGAGCGTGACCGACCGAGCCTCGCTCTGCCGTATGCTCAGCCGTTCGTCACGCTGCTTGAAACGTTCGGCTGGCAGGAGTCGCGGCAGAGCC
Organism: Planctomycetota bacterium; assembly: GCA_029977045.1. GTDB lineage: Bacteria > Planctomycetota > Planctomycetia > Planctomycetales > Planctomycetaceae > JAPOLP01. Next base: position 4,520 of record JAPOLP010000028.1, on the reverse strand, counting down.
CGATCACCGAACGCGAGGAAGCCGCAACCGTTCTGCAGCCAGCAATTATCGCCAACGGAACACTCGGACGCCGATTCACGCGATTGTCCGACGACAGCGACTTCACTCAGATGGCGTTGCAGGACCGTCCGGTCAGCGAACTCGTCGACGCGGTTTATCAGCGGGTGCTGACTCGCAAGCCGAACAGCGAGGAACGAGCCGTCTTCGTCGAACTGCTCAGCGACGGCTACGCGGCTCGAATCAACAAGGATCAGCTCGACGCACACACACCGCGGCAGCCGGGCGCTAGCACCGGCGTCGGCTGGTCCAACCATCTCGACCCGCGAGCCAACACAACTCAGATTGATACTCAGGAAGTGGTCCGGCTGGGCGACATTCCGACGAAGAAGCTCAAGGCCGACTGGCGCGAACGCTTCGAAGACGGCCTGTGGGCACTGCTGAACTCACCTGAGTTCATCTTCGTGCCGTAACGAATGGCTTAATCATCGCGCACGCAAAGGTTCCGCGACTCAGCAGAGTACCCGACCGATCAGACCGGGTACCCTGCCGGAGTCTCTCGCCCGGCGGGGATTCGCTCCCGCGAGCCTCGATTGCGACATTCTCACGTCGGCTTATTTCGGTTTCCCGTTGCCTTTGCCGCCGCCACCCTTGCCACCGCCGCCTGTACTTCCTCCGCCGCCACCGAGGGCTATCTGGTCGGCAACTTCAAAGGCAACACCGTCCGCCGTTCCGTGGATCAGGATTTCGGTGTCGGCTGATGACAGACCTGTCTTTGACGTCTCAACCGAGACAACAACATCCAGCAGGCCGTCGCCATTGACGTCTTCCAGGCGATACTTGACTGCTCCGGTCTTGCGGTCGCGAACGAGTGAATCTTCGTCGCCAGTCTTGCCCGCCGTCAGGGAAGCTATGTCGATCCGTGTGGTCGCGTCGAACTCGGAGGACGACAGAAACGCGACGTCGAATTTCTTCGAGACTTCGTTCGTGTCGCTGCCTGGCACGATGTCGACAGTGACGGCCCCCGGATCGTCGATGACCGTGACGTCAAAGGTTCGCTGCACCGAAACGCTGCCGTCGCTCACTGCCACTGTCACGCTGTAGGCCGGCTGCGTTTCGTAGTCGACAGTTTCTCCGGCCCGCAGGCGGAGTTCGTTGCCGGAAATCTCGAATCGGCTGTTGTCGCCCTCGCCGGGTACCAGGCTGAACTGCAGCGAATCGCCGTCGACGTCCGACGCGGACAACGCTCCGATCAGCACGGAACTGGCAGTGTCGACGTTTTCGTCAACTGTGTTGGCAGACAGGGCGAGATCGTACGGAGCATCGTTGACCGGAGTGATAGTCAGATCAACCGTTGCCGGCTCTGAGTAATCCGTTCCGTCATAGGCGCGGAAGGTGAATGAGTCCGTGCCCGCGTAGTCGCCCTGCGGCGTGTAGGAAAAGCTGCCGTCAGAGCTGAATGAGAACGCAAAGTGGTGCGCCGGACCGGAGACAAGCTGGTACGTCAGCAAATCGCCGTCGGCATCGGTACCAGTGACGGCACCATTTACCGACGTGTCCTCGTCCAGCGTGGCCGACAGATCGTTCGCCACGGGCGGCGTATTCGGAGGCGTCGTATCAACGACCTGAACGAGCCTGGTTCCGGATGTGTAACCTGCGGCGGAAGCCGTCACGGCAACAACCTGGTCTCCGTCCACGATTCCGTCATCAACCGCCGAGACTGCAAAGAACGACGAAACCGTGCTGCCGGCGGGAATCACGACCGAGGCCGGCAGTGACAATTCACTGGTATCGCCGTTAGCCAGCGTGACCATCACGGCTGCCGACAGGTCGGAGCTGGATGGCCGTGTTACGTATCCGGTCGTGGAAGTTCCGGTGCCGGTCTCGTTGAGCAGCGTTGAGCGAATCGTCAGCGTCAACTGAGGTGGCCAGATCCACTCGAAGGAGCCGATATCACGCTGGTTGCCCTGGGGCCGGGAAACACCGCGTTGATCGTTCGGCAGGACAAAGTTGCTCGCATAGGTCACGCCTTCAATCGCGGGGCTTCCCGTTAGCAGCGCGTGCGTCAGAGTTGGGCCACCGTTGTCCGCCAGTGGGCCGATGACCGGGTCGATCTGACTGGCAGCCGTGCCGACCAGGATGCCACCCAGTCCGCTGCTGCCGGTGCCGTCACCAACCAGATTCGAGCCGAAATCGATGAACGCGCCGCTGACGTCAGGACTCGCGCTCGCCGTGTTTGTCGCGATCAGTGAGTTAACGATCCGCACGGCGTCTGCACTGGTGTCGCGATAGACGCCACCGCCGAGGCCTCCGGCGTGATTGTCAGCTACGGTCGCGTTGTAAATGGTCACTGTCCTGCCCGAGCCATTATGCACGGCAATGCCACCGCCGTTCACGCCGGCTGTGTTTCCAGAGACAGTTGAGTTCCGCAGGGTCACCGTTGAGGACTCGATTGCGATTCCGCCACCGGAAGCCGGATCTGCCGAGGCCGCGTCGCCAACCGCGTTACCGGAAACGGTCGACTCATCAACCACGAGCGTCCGGTTCCGCACGAACAGCCCACCGCCGTCGGCTGGAACGAAGTCTTCACAGGAATCGCCGATGGCAGTGTTGTTCCGAATGGTTGTCCGCTCGATCGTCAGCGCACCGACTGCCGTGCCGCTTCCGAAGAAAACGCCGCCGCCGTACACAGCTGAGTTACCCTCGATCACGGAATCGCGGATCACCGACGCCGATCCCGTTGAAGCAATCAGAACGCCGCCGCCAGCCGACTCTGCCGACGAGTTGTTACGGATTGTTGAGCGTTCGATGACTCCCGACGCAGCGCCGTCGATCAGCACACCGCCACCGCCGTTAAAGCCTTCAGCGTTGTTCTCAATCAGCGAATCCTGGATGAGGACTACTGCTGTCGACAGGTCCGAAGCGACACGGATGCCGGCGCCACCACCCTGAGCACCGCCCGCCGGGGCTCCATTCCCGCTGACGAAGACATCGCTGATCGTCGCGGACGTCACCGAGTGGGAATCGATTCCGTGATACGCGTTGCAGGTGAAGCTGCCGCCGGTGACGATCAGGTCCGTGCGTCCGTTGAAGACACCGAGACCGGAGATCGAGTTATTCGCCGCCGTCAGGTTCACGATCTCGGTCGTCCCGGTAGACGGAAAGACCGAGATACCGCGTTGCGGGTTGTTCGACGCGGTCACGTTACTGATCAGCAGCGACGTCGTGTGTTGAAACTGTCCGCCGTCGACCCGGTTGTTCAATAGCGACGTGTTCTCGATCGTCACGCTCGGCGTGAAGCGGGAGAAGGCTCCATACGAACCGTTGATGACCTCGCTGTTGCGGATCGTGAAGGCCGGCAGGTTATCGACGACCAGACCGACGCGGTTGAAATCGCGGGCTCGCACGCCATCGATCGTCAGTGCTCCAGTCCCATTAACTGAGACGATGCCGCGGTCGCCGTTGCTGATATCCAGCCCGGCAATCGTGACGTCGGAATGCGTCGTCACGTTGAACACGTCGCCACCGCCGCCATTGACAGCGACACCGGCAGTCGGGCTTACCTGCCCGCGAATCTCCAGCAGACCGGATGAATCGTTGACGACAACGTTCTCGTTGTACGTGCCGGGCTCGATGAGAACCGTGTCATCACCAGTTGCCGCTGCTGCCGCATCAACGCCGCTCTGGATGTCCGAAAACGGAGTTGCCGCCGAACCATCTCCACCGGGTGCCGCCATTGAGTCGACATAAAACGTCGAGAGCAGTGTCCGTGACTCAAAAACTTCCGCCGCCGTATGAGGCGTTCGACCGAACCGCCGCATCCGTCGAGCCCGGCCTGCCATCACCCGAGACAGAAGCTTTCGCAGGTGGCGTTCGTAAAGCGAAGGCACAGACAGAGAGCGCGGGCGACAATTCACCATGATGCAGTCCCCAAAGACAACGACATTTCCGGCTGACAATGAACAGACATCGCCAGTTGCGCCCGCGAGGTCAAATTACTCATTGCTGATTCGTCAGAACAACCGTCTCCGTGTCAGATTTCGACAAATCTCCCCTGCGGTTTCCCGCAGACAGCGACACGCGAGAACAGCACAAATGTGGCAAACTCCGATACACGCAAGCAGCTGATTTCGAGGCGAGACGCATCTCCGATCAGACACGATGAGAGAGAGCATCCTCATCGCACACATTTCTGAGTTTGAATCAGGACGCTGCTTCGTCCGACAATCAGTGCGACAGCGGACGGATATTCAAGGACGAACTGGACTGCTCGCGGAGGCAGGATGCCGAGGCGAAACCGGCCAGTCGGGAAACAGTGCTCGCCTGGCGTTCCAAAAGCTTAGGAGTCCGTCGTCAACGGCCCCTTTTCTCCAGCTGCCCCACTCTTCTGGTCAAGTGACGGGGTCGAACCCGCGAATTCTCCCAACGGGAAGCGTCATTCAGGCCTGCTCCTTTCTCTGCCTCGTTTCAGTCGTTGTCGCCGTGTGCCTTGCCGCGATCATCGAAAAAGCGAAACAGCCTCT